>JALOCB010000017.1 GCA_023227985.1 Candidatus Omnitrophota bacterium
GACCGGGGTGTATCTCGAGTAATCTACACCCAACCTTATTGGAAAGGTTGGTGTGCATCTCTATGCTAGGAGGGTTAGATGAAGATCACGCAATTATCGGTGTTTTTGGAGAACAGAAAAGGCCGGCTTTACGATGTCTGCCTGCTTTTGGGAAAGAACAATATCAATATCCGCGCGCTTACAGTCGCGGAGAACGAGGAGTTCGGCATATTGCGGATCGTGGTGGATAAGCCCGATGAGGCCGCTGCGTTGCTTAAGAAGAACGGTTTTATCGCCAGCCTTACGGACATTGTCGCGGTGGAAGTGGCTGATGAACCCGGCGGGCTTGTCAAGATACTGAAGATCCTCGCCGCTAAGAATATTAACGTGGAATATATGTATGGCTTTGTGGAAAAGGCTTCGCAGAAGGCTATTCTGGTATTCAGGTTCGAGGACCCTGACGCGGCGCTCGCGTTATTGAAGGAGAACAAGATCAATATCGTGGGCAAAAAGGATATGGGAGACCTTTAAAATGCAGGTTGCTTACTGGGATAAGAAGATAGAGACTTTAGACCGCGACGCTTTGAAGAAACTGCAGCTAAAGCGCCTGAAAGAGATCGTCAAATACGCGTTGAAGACCCCGTTCTACAAAAGCCGCCTGAAAAAAGCAGGGATATCCTCGTCCGACGATATAAAGAAATGGGATGATTTCAAAAAGATACCTTTTACTACCAAGGATGACCTGCGGGAATGTTACCCCCGGGGCCTTTTGGCCGTGGATATGGATGATGTGGTCAGGCTGCATACTTCCAGCGGGACTACCGGCGTGCCGACGGTAATTTATCATACCCGTAGGGACCTGGAGCATTGGACCGACCTGGTCGCCCGCTCGATAATCGCCACCGGCGCGGAGAAAAAAGACGTTTTTCAGAATATGATGACCTACGGTATGTTCACCGGCGGTCTGGGCCTGCATTACGGCGCGGAGAAAGTGGGGATGACCATTATTCCCATTGGCGGGGGGAACACCAAGCGCCAGGTGCAGTTGATGAAGGATTTCGGCACGAGCGTGGTCCACGCCACTCCCAGCTATATACTGCATATCCATTCCAAACTTCAGGAATTCGGTGTTACGCTGGCAGACCTGAAGCTCAAAAAAGCCTACCTGGGGGCTGAGCCTTATTCGGAAAATACCCGAAAGAAGGTCGAGGCGCTTTACGGGATAGACGTGTATAATTCTTACGGGATGAGCGAGATGAACGGCCCGGGAGTGGGGTTTGAATGCGTGCATAAATGCGGGATGCACGTCTGGGAGGATGCCTATATAATGGAGGTCATCGACCCGAAGACAGGCAATCTTCTGGCGGATGAAAAAGAAGGCGAAGTGGTTTTTACCAACCTTACGCGCACTGCCACACCTCTTTTACGGTACCGCACCAGGGATATCGCGTGTATCCTTAAGAGCAACTGCCCCTGTAAACGGAGCCATCGCAGGATTTCCCGGATCACCGGCAGGACCGACGACATGATGATAATTAACGGGGTCAATGTTTATCCGTCGCAGATCGAAGAGGTGATCATGCGCATCCCGCAGGTGGGGACCAATTACCAGATCCATCTGGAAAAAGACGGGACCCTGGATAAACTGATCGTGAAGGTGGAGATATATTCCAAGATGTTCAAAGGCGACCTGTCGGAGATCGACGGGCTTAAGGCGAAGATCCGGGATGACCTGCGCGCTTCCATCGTTATTCATCCTGTGGTGGAGCTGCATGAGCCGGGAAGCCTGCCGGTATTCGAGGGCAAGGCCAAGCGGGTGGTTGATAACCGGACAAAATTGTAATTATCGGAGGGACTATGCCTAAGGAACTGAATGTGTTCGTGGAAAACAGGCCGGGAAGGCTGCGCTCTGTGGCGCAGGTGCTTTCAGAAAGCAAGATCAATGTAAGGACTATGACCCTGCAGGATCGGGGCGAATACGGTTTGATGAAGCTGATTGTGAATAATCCAGACCAGGCTTATCTGGCCCTGGCGGACAAAGGTTTTGCCTGCGCCTTGAAAGAGATCCTGGCTATCGCCATAAAAGACAAGCCGGGAAGTTTCCTCAAGCTGACCGAGATATTCACCGATAACAAGGTGAATGTGCTGGATGCCTATGGTTTTGTCATCGAATCCAGCAAACGCGCTGTTTTTTGCATCGAGGTGAAAAATCCCGAGGAGATAAAAAAGGTATTAAAAGAAAACGATTTTGACGTTTTAGAGGACGAGCTTTACGAATTCTGATGGTCATCGATATCCATACCCATATCTGGCCTGAGAAAGTCTCGCTCAAGGCCAAAGAAAGCCTGGAAGCGTTTTTTAAGCTGAGGGCGGTCGCTGATCCCACGGTAAGCAACCTGGTGCGCTTCATGGATAAGAATAAGGTGGATATCAGCGTCGCCTGCGCGGTCGCCTCCAGGCCGGAGCAGGTAAAATCGATTAATAATTGGGCGTTTAGCATCCGGTCGGAGAGGATCAAGGTCTTCGCCTCGCTGCATCCGGATTATCCCGATTGGCCCGCCGAGATTGACAGGATCAAAGCCGGGGCTGACGGGATAAAATTCCAGCCGGAGTTTCAGAATTTTTATGTGGATCAGAAAAACGTTTATCCTATCTACGAGAAAGCGCAGGAATTCGGCCTGCCGATATTATTCCATTGCGGAATGGAGCTTTCCGGGACTATGTTGGTGCGTTCGGCGCCGGATCGGATGCTTAAAGTGAGGAATGATTTCCCAAAGTTAAAAATAGTCGCCGCGCATTTCGGCGGGTTCCAGCTTTGGGATGAAGTTAAAAAATACCTGTTGGGGAAAGATATTTACCTGGATACGGCTTTTTTCTTCGATTTCCTGCCTAAAGAAAAGATCAAAGAGTTGCTGCTGTCGCATAGCCCTGACCGATTGCTTTTTGGTTCGGATTTTCCGCTTACTGATCCGGCAAAAGATATCGAATTTATCCGGGGTCTGGATATTCCGCAGGGACTGAAAGAAAAGATCCTTTATTCTAACGCCGCAACCCTTCTCAAGACCCGGTCTTGAAACGCGTTGGGGCGTAAGGGGTTAGAAGACCGGGTCTTGAGTGGATAAAATAAAAAAGGAAATATGTCAGGATTAGGACTAAAGGAACATTGCCGGAATACCGGCCAAGAGGATAAATGGGAAAGGATCGGGTTTTCCCGAAGGGCGGGGATAGTCGTTCCATTGTTCTCGGTCCATTCGGCCAGGAGCGTCGGCGTGGGCGAACTCGGTGACCTGAAGCTGCTGGTTGACTTGGCTAAGAGATCCGGCAATTCTATAATCCAGCTTTTGCCGATGAATGAGATCGGGCCGGTTTGCTGCCCGTATGATTCGGTCAGCTCTTTCGCTTTGGAGCCTTTATACCTTTCTCTGCGGCTTATCCCCGGATCGCGCAAGGAAAATATCCGCCGGGAGCTGGAGCAATTAAAGAATGATTTTCCGGTCAAAGGCCGGGTCGATTATCGGATCAAGGCGGAAAAGATCAAGATCTTGAAAAAGATATTCGCCCAGACAACGGATCCGGGATTGGATGGGCTCGCCGCTTTTTGCAAAGAGAATTCCTTCTGGCTGGATGATTTCGCGCTTTTCAGGGCGCTCAAGGATTTTTATGAGGGCAAGGCCTGGTATGACTGGCCTCAAGCTTACAGAGAACGCGAGTCCCAGGCGTTGGCGGGCTTTGCCCATTGCCACGATGATGAATTGAAATTCGAAAAGTGGCTGCAATGGCAGCTTTATCAGCAGTTCAAAGAGGCGAAGGATTACGCCGCCAGCAAGGGGGTATTGATAAAAGGCGATCTGCCTATATTGGTATCCCGGGATTCCGCCGATGTTTGGGCGCATACAGGGTTGTTCAAAATGGATTTAGACGCCGGCGCTCCGCCGGATATGTATTGCGCCAAAGGCCAGCGTTGGGGCACGCCCACTTATAACTGGGATCGGATATTCAGCCAGGACGGACAATACCTTAAGGATAAATTACGCTACGCCGAGAACTTTTACGATATCCTGAGGATAGATCACGTGGTGGGTTTGTTTCGTATTTGGAGCATTCAGGTGAGCGAGCCGCAGGAAAATAAAGGCCTGCATGGCTTCTTCGACCCGCATGAGGAGCATAAGTGGTCCGAGCATGGCCGCAGGATATTGAATTTCATCCTAAGCAATACCCGGATGCTTCTTTGCGCCGAAGATCTGGGAGTGATCCCCCGGGCGTGCACCGAGGCGCTCAAGGAAATGTGTATCCCCGGCAATGAGGTGCAGCGTTGGGTCAAGGACTGGCAGGTAAAGCACGATTTCCTTTCCCCCGAGGAATACCGGTTATTCTCCGTTTCTATGCTTTCTACGCACGATACCACCAATTGGCCGGCGTGGTGGGAGAATGAGGCCGGGACTATCGATGAGGGGCTCTTTTTGAGGAAATGCGTTGATCGGGGGATAGACTTCAATTACGTGAAAGATAAATTGTTCGATCCCGGCCTTTCCCGGCACGGCCGCTTAAGATGGCGGGAGGATATCAATTGCGTCGATACCCTGGTGTATATCCTCGGCAGGCGCAGGGAAGAGTTAATGGATTTTATCGATCTTTATGAGAACAGTTTCCAGGAGAAAGAGAAACTCTGGCATAATCTCGGTTTGGAAGGCCCTATGCAGGAGAAATGCGAGGCCAACATTCTCAAACTGGTGTTCAAGGAGAATCTGGCTACGGATTCCGTGTTTTGCGTAAATTTGATCAATGACCTGGCATATCTTGGAGGCATATTCACGCAAGACCCGTATCAGTGCAGGATAAATACCCCGGGAACAGTGAGCCCGGATAATTGGTCTTTAGTCGTCCCTTTGCCGCTGGAAGGGCTGCTTAAATCCGGCCTGGCCGGGGAGATCAAAAAAATGGTTGAGGACTCCGGGCGGTGTTGATATAATTACATAGGAAGAATCTCGTCTAAAGTGCGGGCCCGGTGTAAAATGCACGCTTGGGCGAGTTTGAAAAAGGAGAGGCCCCGCGTATTCCCTCGGGACCGAATGCCTGCCTGCCGGCAGGCAGGCTCGCTTTGCCGAGCTTACATTTGAGGAGCCTTATGGAAAAAACCAAATTCCTGCTAAGTGAGAAAGATATCCCGCAGCAATGGTATAACGTGGCAGCGGACCTGCCGTTTCCGCTTCCTCCTCCGATACATCCCGGGACCAAGAAACCTTTGAATCCCTCCGATCTGGCCCCGATATTTCCCATGAGTTTGATCCGGCAGGAGATGAGCCGGGATAAATGGATCGATATCCCGGATGAGGTCAGGCAGGTTTACGGTATCTGGAGGCCTACCCCTCTTAAGAGAGCGGTCCGTTTGGAAAAGGCGCTAAAGACAAAATGCCGCATTTATTTTAAGGATGAGAGTGTTTCTCCGGCGGGAAGCCATAAGCCCAATACCGCGGTCCCCCAGGCGTATTATAACAAGAAAGAAGGGGTTAAGTGCCTGTGCACTGAGACCGGCGCCGGGCAGTGGGGCAGCGCGTTAAGTTTTGCCTGTCATATGTTCGGGTTGAAATGCCGGGTTTATATGGTCAAGGTGAGTTATCACCAGAAGCCTTTCCGCAAATCGTTGATGCATATCTGGGGATCGGAAGTTATTCCGTCGCCATCTGATCTTACTGAGAGCGGAAAGATGGTCCTGAAACAGGACCCGCATTGTCAGGGGAGTCTGGGGATCGCGATTTCCGAGGCGGTAGAGGACGCGGTAAAAAGCAAGAACGCCCATTACGCCCTGGGCAGTGTGCTTAACCATGTCCTGCTGCACCAGACAGTGATCGGATTGGAAACAAAGATGCAGCTCAAGCTGGCGGGCGAGAAACCGGATTATCTGCTTGCCTGCGTCGGCGGAGGGAGCAATTTCGGAGGATTCGCTTTTCCATTCGTCAAGGACCGGCTGAAGAACGGGGATCTGCGCATAATCGCGGTCGAACCTACAGCCTGCCCCAGCCTGACCAAAGGGCTGTACGCCTATGATTTCGGGGATATCGCCGGGTTGACCCCGTTGTTGAAGATGTGCACCCTGGGGTATAAATTCATTCCCGCGGGGATCCACGCCGGAGGCCTGCGTTATCATGGTATGTCGCCGATGGTCAGCGCGCTTTACGCGAAAAAGATAATCGAGGCGGTTGCCGTGGAGCAGTTGGGCATATTCCAGGCCGCGCGTTTGTTCGCCGAGACAGAAGGGACCATCCCCGCGCCGGAGACCGCGCACGCGATCAAGGCGGCGATCGATGTGGCTAAACGCGAGAAGAAATCCAAGTGCATCGTTTTTAATTTCAGCGGGCACGGGTTCCTGGACCTGGCCTCGTATGATAAATTCATGTCCGGGGAACTGACGAATTACGCCCATCCGGTAAGTGAGATCAAGAAGGCGCTAAGCGCGCTTCCTAAATTATAGAGAGAATGATGGCTAAAGAATTGTTTATCGTCGGAGACCGGGTGTTGATCATCCCGGATGACGACCCTGACCGGACTGACACGGGTTTGTATCTTCCTCAGGGGGTCAAGGAAAGAGAAAAGGTCCAGGCCGGTACTATTTTTAAGACCGGCCCGGGGTATCCCATACCTGACCCGGCTGAGCTGGAGGTGGAGCCCTGGCAGTCGACCAAGGTCGACGGAAAATATTTCCCGCTGCAGGCTAAGGCCGGGGACTACTGTGTTTTTCTGAGGAATGCCGGGATCGAAGTCGATTTCGAGGGGAAGAAATACATCGTAGTCCCGCATTCGGCTATTCTGGTCATCCAGCGCGATAATTTTTAAATATCCTGCCGGATTTTCCGGTCCTGCCCACTTGAAACTATGCCGAAAAAGATCAATCTGCTTTATGTGATCACTAAACTGGAGATGGGCGGAGCGCAACGGCATTTGCTGGAACTTTGCCGTCATCTGGACAAAGAAAAATTCAATGTTTTCCTTTTTACCGCCGCGCAAGGCGTTCTGCTGGAAGATTTCCTTTCGGTAAACAACCTGAATATCAAAAGATCCTCCAATCTTGAGCGCAGCATAAATCCGCTCAAAGACATCGCGGCGCTCTTCGAGATATTTCACTTTATCCGCAAAAACAATATCCAGCTCGCGCATACCCATAGCTCAAAGGCCGGCATAATCGGAAGGATCGCGGCGCGGCTTGCCGGGGTAAAGATAGTGATCCATACGGTGCATGGATGGCCGTTCAATGACTTTCAGGGGTATTTATCCTCGAGATTGTTCGTTCTGATGGAGCGCGTTTGCGCAATGTTTACCGATAAGATAATCGCGGTTTCGCAGGCGGACATTGCGAAAGGTTTAAAGAGCCGGATCGGCCGGCCGGAGAAGTACAGTTTGATCCGTTACGGCATCGATATCCCGGCGTTCGCTTCTCGCAATATTGGCATAAAACAGGAATTGGGTATTCCCGCGGATGATCCGGTAGTCGGGATGATCGCCTGTTTTAAGCCCCAGAAAAATCCTCTGGATTTTATCCGTATGGCGGAGTTGGTCCGCAAGGCTCATCCCAGGGCGAGGTTCATTCTTACCGGTGACGGGATACTCCGCCCCAGGATAGAAGCTCTGGTCAATGAACTGGGCCTGGCTGATAATGTGCTTTTGACCGGCTGGCGCAGGGATGTCCCGGCTATACTGTCAACGCTGGATATTTTCGCGCTCAGTTCATACTGGGAAGGCCTACCTATTGCCGTCCTTGAGGCTATGGCCGCGTCGAAACCGGTCGTGGCTACTGATACAGGCGGCATAACTGAGGTTATCCGGGATGGGGAGAACGGGTTTTTGGTAAAGCCCGGGGATATCGCCAAAATGGCCGCGAAAGTGTCGTTGCTCCTGGCTGATCGCTCTTTGCGGGAAAGGTTGGCTATGAACGCCTCCAAAAGCCTTTCCAGCGCTTTCACCACGACGGATATGTGCCGGAATACCGGCAATCTTTATTCTTTCCTGATCAAACAAGCAATGATATAATAGCACCATGCTTTTTCAATACATTTTTATCGCTTTTAGCAGTTTTTTCTTGGCTGTAGCCGCAATAATCATCAGCCGCAAAATAGTCCGGAAACGGAAGTTCCTGATTGTCAAGAACATGCCTTTGATCGGCGGTCTTTCAATCGGCCTGGCGTTTTTTATGACTTCTTGTCTGGTCTTCGGTTTTTATCCTGTTATTCCATCCAAGGTAATTGGTATTTTATCCGCATGCGGGTTAATGTTGTTTTTCGGGGTTATGGACGATGTCCGCGAGATGCCGGCTTTGCTCAAGCTGATCTTGCAGGTCATCGCTGCCGGGCTGGTGATCTTTTTCGGGGTGAGGACTAATATAGGCTTTTTGCCGGAAACAGTGAACTACGCGTTGACTTTAGTCTGGATATTAGTCATAACCAACGCGGTTAACCTGTTGGATGTAACCGACGGCCTCGCCGGAGGAACGGTTTTTTTGGCGGGAACGTCTTTTTTCATAGTCGCGGTTTTTACCGGCGATACCGCTGCCTGTTCTTTGCTCCTTTGTTTTTTGGGCGGGTTAGCCGCGTTCCTGCTGTATAATTTCCCCCCGGCAAAGATCTATATGGGCAATGCCGGAAGCCATTTTCTGGGTTTTTTTCTGGCGGTGATCGCTATTCTGCTCCAAGGTTCTTGGGCAGGGAGGGCGCCCGCGTCATTCAGCCCGTTGTTCATTCTGGGGCTCCCCATATTTTATATCGTATCAATGATGTGGGTACATCTGCAGAAAGGCAGGTCTTTGTTCATTAAGATCAACGGATATCCGGCAGGCCGGACATACGCGTCGGTTTATGCGCAGCGGATGGACCTGTGCATGATGCTTGGTTTTTGTTTTATTTTATGCTGCGCGGGGGTGCTGGTCAGCCGGTTTTCCAATCCGGTTTTTTGTTTTCTATAAAGCAGGTATTCAATGGCTGATAAAAGGATAATCATACTGGGCGCAGGGTTAAGCGGATTAAGCGCGGCCTGGCATCTGCAGAAAAAAGGGATAGATTGCTCTGTTTTTGAAGCGCAGGGCCAGCCAGGGGGATTATGCCGCTCCAAGGAAGTGGATGGGTTCGTATTCGATTACTGCGGGCATCTGCTGCATTTCAAGCATGAATACACCTTCAGGCTGGTAAAAAGCCTGCTCGGGGATAATCTTCACCTTCATAAACGGGATTCGCGGATCTATTTCAATTCCCGGTTCACCCCGTATCCTTTTCAGGCTAATCTTTACGGCCTGCCGCCGGCAATAGTCAAAGAGTGCCTTGCGGGATTTATTGAAAAAGGCGAAGCGGACAAGCGCGGCGGCAAAAACTCTATGAATTTCCGCGATTGGATCTATTTTAATTTCGGCAAAGGTATCGCCAAGTATTTTATGGTCCCCTATAACACCAAATTCTGGGGTTTGCCGCCGCAGCGGATCACCTGCGAGTGGCTGAATGATTTTATCCCGGTGCCTTCGCTGGATCAGGTGATCGAAGGGGCTATCGGACAGAGCCGTGAAGAGTTCGGTTACAACCGGCAGTTCTGGTATCCTAAAAAAGGCGGGATCAGTTCGCTGGCGCGGGCTTTAGCCGGACAGTTGAGCAATCTCCATCTTAACAGCAAAGTCGTCGCCATAGACCCGGGAAAAAGAGAGGTCGGGCTCGCTTCCGGGCGCCGGGTAGGCTATGACCGGCTTATCTCCTCCATACCTTTGCCGGAGATGCCCGGGTTGATCAGGAAAATGCCTGCCGCGGCGCGGCGGCCGTTTGCCGGGCTGCGATGGAATTCTATTTTTAACCTGAACCTGGGAATAGAAGGGATGGATTGGGGCAGGAAGCACTGGGCCTATTTTCCGCAGCCGGATATAAGTTTCTTCCGCGTAGGATTCTTCCATAATTTTTCGCCGGCGCTCGCTCCGGCTGGCAAGGGTTCGCTGTATGTGGAACTGGCGCATCATCCGGATAGTCCCCCGGACACAAAACGGGCCATAACCCGGCTTATTAAGGACCTGAAAAATACCGGTCTGCTCAATAGCCGCGCCAACGTGGTTTGCCGGGACGTGAACAGGATCAAATACGCTTATCCGGTTTACGACCGGTATTACGCCGCTGCGCGCAAGGGGGCTGTGGATTTTTTGTCCTCTAACAGGGTCATTCCCGTCGGACGTTACGGGGCGTGGCGTTATCTTTCAATGGAAGGCGCCCTTCTTGAAGGCAAGAGGGTCGCGGATCTGGTGACCAACCATGGCTGATCAAAGGCTTAAGAAGATATATACCTGCCGCCGGATTTTATGGGACCTGGCGCTTAAGCAGCTTAAGAGCCGGTATTCCGGGGCGCGGCTGGGCCTGTGGTGGGCTTTTATCACCCCGCTGATCCTGGCGCTGTGCATTAATTTCGTTTTTATCTCCGTTTTTAAGATCAAGATGGAGAATTACACCGTTTTTGTCCTGGCCGGGATCCTGGCCTGGTTTTTCAGCGTCAATACCTTATCCGAATCCGCGGAATCCTTCCTGGTAAACGCCCAGGTATTGAAACAAAATCTTTTCCCCCGGGAGTTCATTCCGGTCTCCTTAGTCCTGACTAATCTGCTTAATTTTATCATCGGTCTGGCCTTGTTGCTGCCGGTATTCATCCTGCTCAAGCCTTCTGTTGCCGGGGTATTGGCCCTGTTGATCCCGGGGATCATCCTGCACGCGTTATTCCTGGCGGGGATGGCCTTGATCCTGGCGACGGTCAACGTTTTCTTCAGGGACCTTTCTCATTTTCTGGGCATAGCCTTCATGGCCTGGTTCTGGGTCACCCCGGTTTTTTATTCGGGCCGGATGCTTCCGGAAGAGCTGAAGTGGATATCCGCCCTTAATCCGATGGCGTATTATATCGCCTGGTATCAGAATATACTTTTTGAGGCCGCGGTCCCGGGCACCTTGACTATTGCCGTTTCCTGCGGCATATCGCTGTTTGTTTTTTTTGCGGGATATCGGTTTTTTCTGAAGAACGAGCATAACCTGCTGAAAAAGATATGAACGTGATCGAGTTAAAGAATGTGTCTGAGAAATACCGGATAAAATTCATCCGGGACAGCCGCGTTTCCTGGGAAGAGGTCTGGGCTTTACAGGACCTGAACCTGGAAGTCGCCAAGGGCGAGGTCATTGGCGTTATCGGCCCTAACGGCGCGGGCAAAACCACGCTGTTGAAGCTGATATCGGGTATGCTTATGGCGGATAAAGGGACGGTCAGCGTCCAGGGCCGGGTGGCGGTGTTGATGGAATTAGGGGCGGGATTCAACCCTGAATTCACCGGCAGGGAGAATATCAAACTGAACGCCCGGATATACGGGTTGAATGAAGATAAGCTGGAAGAGCAAATGGCGAATATTATTTCTTTCGCCGGGCTGGAGAATTTTATCGACGCCCCGATAAAGAGTTATTCCCAGGGGATGTTCATGCGCCTGGCGTTCGCCCTGGCTATATACGTTGACCCGGATATCCTGCTTATAGACGACATCCTGGCGGTCGGCGATCAGGAGGCGCAGGAAAAATGCGTTAAAAAGGTATTTGAGTTCAAGAAGGCAGGAAAGAATATCATTGTGGTCAGCCATGACCTGAATATCATCGCGAAACTATGCGATAAGGTGATACTGCTGGAAAAAGGGAAGATCGTTGACAGCGGCATGCCGGAAGAGGTGATCAACCGGTACCTTGAGACCGTGGGTAATCACGCGGGCATCGCTACTTTGTCCGGGGATAAAATAAGGCTGGTATTCAATAACGGGAAGATCATTTTGAGCCGCGGGGGATCGCCGGTGACAGCCGGTATGGGCGGATACGTGATGTATTTAGCCGCGGGGCAGAATTACTGGATCCCGTCTTTTAACCTTACCTGGCGGATCGCTGATAGTTCCCCGGAAGGCATAATTGCCGAGGGCAGGAACTCGGACGGCGCGGTCGCGCAGATATGGAATATCGGATTTCAAGACAACCGGATAACCCTGAATGTGGAGTTGAAGGATAAGACCGCAAAGGATTTTCGTTTTGACCTGGGAATGAATGCCCAGTATACAAAGTGGCTGGGCCGCGACGCCTTCAGGCCTTTTCCCGGATTTACCCATAAATTCAATTATCAGAACCTTGATTTCGGCTCCGGGAGGGTGATGTCCGTGGGATTGTCTTCGGATGACGGGCAGATGCCTCCGGTGGTACTGCAGTCCGGCGATAAGGATACCAGCATAAAATTATTTAATTCCGGATACGACCAGGAGGCCAGGATCGTGCAGATGTGCTCGGCTAACAACGAACTGCTGGCTTTGAGCCTGGAATTCCTGACCGCGGATGAGTTTCAGGAGCGGATAAAAGAACAGGCCGAAAGGCGGGCTTTGGAGGAAGAGCAGGAAAGACAGCGGATCATATTTGAGAAAGAGCAGGCCCGGCAGAGGCGTATCGAGGAGTCCCAGCAGAAGATCCAGCGCGATATCATCCGCCGCGAAGAAGAACGGAACCGGCGTATCGCCGACTGCACATTGGTTTCCGGTGACCTGTGTTTTTTCGCCGACCTGGAATCGAGATTGCTGCGGATAAGCTATAAGGATAAAGAATTGACCGGGATATACGGCCTTTATACGGTATTTACCTCCCCGGGCACTGTTTCTAACCTGAACAAGGTTGACTGGAGGTTTGAACGGGTATCACCGGCCTGTTTGAGGCTGTCGGCTGATTTCGAACACCTGTCATTATCCCTGGAATTCAACTGCGCGGAGCGCAACTGCCTGGATATTAAGATCGATATGGAAATAACCAAGGATATCGAATTGCTTTCCCGGAATGTCGTTATGGAGATCGTCAGGAAATATGATGGTTGGGTTACCGCTTATGAAAGCGGTGATTGGCTCGGCCAAAGGTATGTTAACGGAATTTTACCGGTCAGATTAAAAGACAGCATGGTATCCGCGGTAATGATAAGGCCCGGCAAGACCGATGAGGATACTCCGGCTGTGCGTTTTGAGTCTTTTTCCGCTGATAACACGGTCCTGGGTATATACAAACGCATGCGATCCGAGAGCGAGACTATCTGCCTGAATTACGCCCCGATCATTTTGGGGAGGAAGCATCGTTTCTCGCCCGGCCGGTACGAGTATTTCAAAGGACGGATCAGTTTAGGCAAGGAGAGCGGATTTACTGAGCATCGGGCGGAAAACAAGGTCATTAAGCTGGATAACTCCGGCTTGAAGTTTGTTTTTGAACGGGGCAAAAGCAGCATCTTTTATGAAAACAGGGAACTGACCCGGGGGCTGGGTTTCTTCACGTCAGTCCGTTATAACGGCATATGGTATGATTCATATCAGGCTATTTGGCGTCTGGACGCGGGCGCCAAGGATAAAATAACCATTTCAGGGGACTGGCCGTATGTGCCGCTTTCCCAGATATGGGAGGTTGAATTGCTGGACGCCAGGCGCATAGCCCTAAGGATAAAAGCCAGGATCTACGAGGAAGCGGATATAGAAATGATCCAATGTAATCTTATGTTGGCTGGTTTTTATAAGATATGGTCGGTTTCCGCCGGAGCTGTAAAAGGCGATTTCCCCGATGAGTATACCGCGGATTACGATATCCTGCCTTTCCGGTTCTGGTACGGGAAAAGCCGCGATATCCGCGCGATTGGCGCGGGCCAGCCTTCAGTGTCTTTTGTCAATTCATCGCAAGATGACAAGTTCACCGGGATCGTCGAAAATACCGATTCTTTCCAGCAGGGCCGGCTTTTGCAGTATCAACGGACCGCCGGCGCGGGTTTAACGTCTGATGGGGATTTTTTTAACGGCGAGATCATAATCGGCTCCAATGGATAAACTGCGGAAGTTCAGAGAATACCTGAAAGACGGGAATTTGTCCTATGCCATAAAAAGGTCATTGGGATATCTTGTTTTCCTGATCAAAAAACAGGCGCTTAAATTCCGGCCCGGTTCCGAGCGCTCCATTTCCCGGGGGAAGTTGAAGGTTAGCTGCGATAAGCGCGGCGTGACTATATCCTATGACGGCAAGATGTTGACTTCCGGCGCCGGGTTGAATCAGGGGATAAAGACGTCCGGGCGGTGGTTTAATTCCACCAGCGCCGCCTGGCGGGTGATCGAGGAGAGGCCCGATCGCTTAAAGATCGCGGTATCCTTTTCAAAAATAGGCCTGAGCCAGATATGGGCGGTTAATATAGAAGGTGAAAGCCGGATCTCCTGGAATGTGACATTCGACTCCAAGTATCCGCGGATTATCGAAGAGATGCGCATGGTCTGTTTGACCAGGCCGGTTTATAAGAACTGGGTGGTTGATTATCAGCAAGGGGATTTTCCGCGGCTTGGCGATAACTGGCGGGAGCTTTTCTTCGGCCGGAAAAAGGCCAGGCTCGCCGGGGTGAGGTTTTCGGTAAACGACCTGATGATCCCGTCTTTCGTGATCCGGACGGAAAATGAAGGGGGGTTGTTGCCCATAATCCAGAACCCTCCGTCGGGGGACCAGGCGAATATAATCGGGTTTATGTTCGCCGGATTAAAGGTCCTGGACCGGGATGCCGGGCGCCAGGATATTTTCAAGGCAAGCATCGAATTGTTCGAGAAAGAAGATGATCTGGATGCCCTTATCGAAAAAACGCGCCAGGAGGAAATAAATGCCTCAAGCGCTAAAACGGCGGTTCGTCCCGGCAAAAAAAGGAAACTAAAGATCGTTCTGGCAAATCTTCCCTGGACCAAGGACAATAAGTGGGGAGTTCGCGCCGGATCGCGCTGGCCGCACATCAAAGATAAAGCGGAAGAGGGGTTTTATCAGCCTTTCCCGTTTTTCCTGGCATACGCAGCCAGCCTGCTTGAGCGTAACGATTATCAGGTCTTTTTGATCGATTGCCTGGCGGAAAAGATAAACCCGGAAAAGTTTTCCGAGCGGCTTTCCCGGTTCGCCCCGGACCTTTTAGTGGCCGAGACCTCTACGCCCTCATTGAACAATGACCTGGCGCTGCTTAAGAAGATCGCCCGCAAGGACCTGCAGATTTGCCTGACCGGACCGGATGTGAATATCCGAAATCCGCAGTTCCTTACCGAGCACGGGTATATCGATTATTGCCTGTCCGGGGAATATGAATTTGCCCTGTTGGAGCTGGTAAAAAAACTTTCGCAGGGCTTTACGTTGGATGATCTGCCGGGTTTGGTCTGCGTTAGTAACGATCAGATCATTAATAACGCCCCCGGACCGCTGGGGGACCTGGATACCTTGCCTTGGCCTGCCAGGGCGAGTTTGCCGATGGACAAATATCTGGATACGCCCGGAGGCATCCCTATCCCTTCCGCGCAGATGCTCGCTTCGCGCGGCTGCCCGTTCGGTTGTGTTTTCTGCCTTTGGCCCCAGGTTATGTATAACGGTAATACCTACCGCCCGAGGAATGTGACCGACGTAGTGGATGAAATGGAATATCTGGTGAAGAAAATGGGTTTTCGGTCCATTTATTTCGACGATGACACGTTCAATATCGGCAAGGACAGGATGATCGCATTGAGCAGGAAGATCCAGGAGCGCGGCCTGGCGACTGTTCCCTGGGCGATCATGGCCAGGCCCGACCTTATGGACGAGCATGTCATCAGCAAGATGAGAGAGGCGGGTTTAACCGCGGTAAAATACGGATTGGAATCAGCCTGCCAGGAGCTGGTTAATGCCTGCGGCAAGCGGATGGACTTGAAGCTGGCCGAGAAGAACATACTTTTTACCCAGAGCCTGGGCATCAAGACGCATCTCACCTTTACCTTCGGGCTGCCCGGCGAGACCAAGACCACGATAAAAAGGACTATTGATTTTGCGCTTAGGATAAACCCTGCTTCGCTGCAGTTTTCCATCACCACCCCGTTCCCCGGCACCGCTTATTTTGAGCAGTTGAGCAGAAAAAAGCAGATAATCGGGAATAACTGGGATGATTACGACGGAAACTCAAAAAGCGTGATCAAACTTGATACTTTAAGCGCCAGGCAGCTGGAATTAGCCAGGCACAATGCCATCAGAATATGGAACAACCGGGATAAGGCGCGAAGGCCTTTCCTGTCCGGCTGCGCGGATAAGATCCGGTGTTATTACCGGCAGGGCGGGTTTTGGTTCACCCTTAAACGCGGCGGCAGATATTTCGCTAATAAAAGTTCGGAAGCGGGCGCGTATCTGGATAAGATATTGCGTTATTGTTTCCCGGGCGGGGTATTGTTCACCCTCAAACGCGGCGCCAGATATTTGAAAAAGATAAATCCGGTTTATTTGATCAAGAGTATACGGGATCATCATTTGGAGATTATGGGTATCTTTGACGGAAAACGGGCCTTTAAGGGGCCGCATACCGTGCAGATAGACCTTACCGATCATTGCAATAATAATTGCCTGGCCTGTTGGTGCAATTCGCCGCTTTTAAGCGAAGAAAGACTACAGCGGCATAAGGACAGCCTTGACCTCAAAAGGATAAAAGACCTGATCACCGAATTGAAAGGCATGGGGCTGGCCGAGATATATTTTTCCGGAGGCGGCGAACCGTTTATGCATCCGGATATACTGGAGGTGGTCGGGCATGCCAAGGGATTGGGCATAAGCTGTTCGATAAACACGAATTTCACGCTGGTCGATAAAAAGATCATTGACAGCCTGATAGCAATGAAAGTCGACCATCTTACGGTAAGCGTGTGGGCGGGCAGCGATGATGTTTATAGATCGCTTCATCCGAATTGCCGGGAGAACGAGTTTTACCGCATCCGGGATGTGTTGACCGAGCTTAACATCTGTAAAAATGAATTTCCTTACGTTAAGATATACAACGTGATCTGCAACCTGAATTACGGCGAGATCAAAAGGATGCTGGATTTTGCCGGGCAGACTCTGTCGGATTACGTGGAATTCACAGTGGTGGATACAATGCCCGGCGCGACCGAGTCGCTTATCCTGAGCGAGGAGCAGAATAAAGATATTATCCGGCAGTTCGAGGAGGTCAAAAACGACCCGCATTACAGCCGCTGCGCGAAGCCCGGAATAGTCAATCTGGAGCATTTTCTGCGCAGGGTAGCCAATGTGGACGGCCAAAAAGCGGAATATGACAGTAAATTCCTGGAGGGTCTGCCTTGTTATGTCGGTTGGCTTTTTGCCCGGATCCTGCCTAACGGAGATGTCAATTCCTGCTTGAAGTCGCATCGTTTTCCAGTAGGCAATATATACCATGATCCTTTCAAGATAATCTGGAATTCGGATAAACAATCGTACTTTCGCCGGAAGACTTTAAATTCGAGGAAGGATGACCCGTTTTTCGCCTACATCGGGAATGATCCGAAATGCCCCACGGGCTGTTACAAGAGCTGCGACGACATAAGCAGGAATGTCGCTATGCATAACAAGATCCGCTCCTTTGGCGGATACGAGAAGCTGATCTTCAGGATCGCCGGAAAGTTCGGGATGTTCGGTAAGGTCTAAAAGGGGGAAGCGTGGTATTTAAGAAGGCCGATATATTATTGGTGGTGGCGCCGCCGTTCTTGGTGCGCATGCCGCATATTGGGATAGCCTATCTGGCCAGGTATCTGAGGGCCCAGGGGTTTGATCCCGCTGTCTACGACCTGAGCATTGAACTGCACAATAACGCGGCGCCGGATTTGCGGCGTTTCTGGCGGGCGGATTCCTTGAACACTTATTTTTGCACCGAGATAGCGGATATGATCTACCGGAGCTTCCGCCGGGAGATAAATAAATTCGTGGATGATTTTCTGGCCAGTGACATAAGGGCTATCGGATTCACGGTGAATATAATAAATATTTTTCTGATCAACCGCATAGCCAAGATGATCAAGGACAGGGACCCTTCCAGGTTCGTGATCCTGGGCGGGCCGGCGACATTCTTCCACCATCCCCGCGACTTGATCGCGCCTTGTCACGCGGACCTTTGCGTCATCGGCGAAGGGGAGACGGTCCTTACCAATATCCTGCGTTCTTTGTCCGCCGGCAAAAAGATCAAGCGCGCTGCGGGCATACTCCTGGGCCGGGACGTGGGCAGGCGCCAGCCCGAGCCCGCGCCGGTGATCGCCGATCTTGACACAATACCATTCCCGGATTACGCCGAATTTGATCTGAGCAAGTATAACCTGGATACAATGTACCAGCCGATACCCATATTGATGAGCCGCGGCTGCGTCAGGAGATGCGCGTATTGTATCGATCATCTGATGTGGCCCAAGTACCGGTTTCGTTCGCCCGGCCATATAATGGAGGAGATTGTTTACCAGATCAAGAATAACAAGGCTCAGGCCTTTGAGATGGTCGATCTGTGCTGCAACGGGAACTTGAAGCAGTTGGAAGAGTTAAGCGATATGATCATTGGGTCAGGGTTGGAGTTTCCCTGGGTCAGTTACGCGATAATCCGGGACGGGATGACCGCCGGACTTCTGGCGAAGATCAAGAAATCCGGATGCAGCACTTTGATCTACGGGGTGGAGAACGGTTCGGACAGGGTGTTGCGCTTGATGGGAAAGAATTACACCGCGGCAAAGGCCTCGGAGGTGATCCGGATGACCTGCGAGGCGGGGATAAGGGTGAATATCAATTTGATCCTGGGTTTCCCCGGAGAAACCGAGGATGATTTCAATAGAACGCTGGAGTTCGTCAGCTCGAACAAGGATTATATCCAAGAGGTTACCAATGTCTCCGCGTGCACGTTATTCCCAGAGGCGGATCTGGGCAGGAACAAATGGAAATACGGGGTATGTTTCAGGAAGGGGACTGATCCGATGCTTTTTACCGACGCCAATGGCGTGGACCGCATAGAACGGCATGCCCGGGTTACGCGCATGGTTGAGCAGATCAGTGACCTGGGTCTTTCCAAAGTTTTGGTGAACAAGGCCGCCCTTAATCCCCAGGTAAAGATAATTCTGGAAAATGAAAAGAATAAATAAGGTTTTTATAGTTTTGGCGTTGTTCCTTGCCGCAGTATTCATCGAGGGGTATCACTGGGCGATAAAGAAATTGCGCCGGTGGACATTATATCCGGGGGGATAGTTTGAAGATACTTTTGATCCATCCGCACGACATATTCTCCGGCCTTGAGCCCTGGACTATCCGGATCGTTAATTTCGCCCGGGAATTCCAGCGGATGGGCCATGAGGTGAAACTGGCTTACTGCCCGCGGGAACGCGGCGAAGAAGGATGCCCCGGGGAGCTGGAAGGGATCGGGATCATAAGGTTGAGCAGGAAAGTCGGGGTGATCCCGCTTTTAAATAATCTGCGCGCTGTATTAAAAGCCGGGCGATGGGCCGATATTATACATTTTCAGAAGTGTTTTCATTATACCGCGATACCGGCTTTGTGCGCCGGCCTGATCCTGAATAAGCCTTTGCATTATGACTGGGATGACTGGGAGGAGAAGATATGGTACCATTCGAATGTCGGCTCTCTGCACACAATGATCTTTGGTAATTTTATCCGTTTACTGGAAAGATATATCCCTCTTTGCGCGGATACGATCTCGGTTTCAAGCGGGCATTTAAGAAAGATCTGCCGCCGGATCGGGGTCAGCGATGAGCGGATTTGTGACGCGCCGGTAGGGGCGGACCTGGTAAAATTTAACCCCCGGCGCAGCGCCGGCAATGTCCGGGAGAAATACGCCCTGGGCGAAAAAACGATAGTCTTGTATCTGGGGCAATTGAACGGCTGCCAGTACGTGGAGATGTTTATCGAGGCGGCCAGGGCTGTGTGCGCGGACCGGACGGAAACGGTATTCCTGGTAGTTGGACAAGGCTATATGATGGGCTGGCTGGTTGAACTGGCGGACAGCCTGGGGATCTCCCGGAATGTTGTTTTTACCGGCCCGGTGGAACATGAGTTGATCCCGGAATATATAGCCGCCAGCGACATTTGCGTCGCCTCTTTTGAGGATAATCAGGTAACCGCCTGCAAGAGCCCTTTAAAGATCGCGGAATATCTTGCTTCCGGGAAACCTATTGTGGCTTCCAGCGTGGGAGAGGTTCCGGTGATGGTTAACGGGGCCGGTATATTGGTGCGGGCCGGCGATCCCAACGCACTGGCGGAGGGAATAATGCGGCTTATTGATGAGCCTGGGCTGCGCAAGGAATTAGGGGCCAAAGCCAGGAAACAGGCGCAGGATAAATATAATTGGCGCAGCAGCGCGGAGAATTTAGTCGGGGCTTACAAAACGTCCGGAGGGCGCAAATGATATCGGTTATCATACCTGTTTATAATGAAAGCCGGAATCTTAAGGTCCTTTACCCGCGGTTGTCCGGCGTTATGGATGATCTCAGTGAGATTTACGAGTTGATCTTCGTGGATGACAATAGCGCGGATGATAGTTATGCGGTGCTCAAAAGATTTGCCGCAGGCAATGAGCGGGTCAAACTAATCCGGCTTGGCCGCAATTTCGGCCAGACATTGGCTATCCAGGCGGGGATAGATAATGCCAAAGGGGATTTGCTGGTAATAATAGACGCTGACCTGCAGAATGACCCGGTTGATATCCCTCTATTGCTGGAAAAGGTCCGGCAAGGTTATGATGTGGTAAGCGGCTGGCGGATAAACAGGAAGGACCCGCTTTTTGCCAAGAAGATACCGTCGTATGTCGCTAATAAACTGATCGGGATTCTATTCGGGATAAAGATACATGATCTGGGTTGCGGCCTTAAGGCTTATAAAAAAGAGGTTTTTCGGGGTTTAAGGCTTTATGGCGAGATGCACAGGCTTTTGCCGGTTTACCTGGCTATGCGGGGGGTAACTATGGCCGAGGTCGAGGTGTCGCATACCCAGCGCAGTTCCGGCAAGAGCCATTACGGCTGGACGCGGATATTCAAAGTCTGCCTGGATATGGTGACCTTGAGATTTTTCGATTCATATGCCACCAAGCCGATATACTTTTTCGGCGGTTTCGGTTTGTTCCTGATGGCCTGCGGGATGATCTGCGGCACGGCGGTAATGATCAGGACTATCGTTTTCGCAGGGCTTTGGATAAGCCCGCTGCTTTTCATATCGCTGATGTTTTTTACCATGGGTATGATGCTGGTGCTGATGGGGTTGATGGCGGAGATCATCATAAGGATCTATTACGGGGCAAAAGCCGAAGACAACCAGCCTTATCAGATCAAGGATATTTTTCAGAAAAACGACCATTCGACTGCCTAATATGTGCGGTATCTGCGGTTTTGTATCATCCAACAATCCTTCCTTTTTCGGCGGGGATATTCTTAAACGAATGCTCGCTGTCATACGCCACAGGGGCCCTGATGATGAAGGCTCGCTTATTGACGGCAATGCCGCTTTCGGCGCCAAGCGTTTAAAGGTGATCGACCTGATTTCCGGGCACCAGCCCATTCACGACGAGAAAAAGCGTTTCTGGGTTGTGTTAAACGGGGAGATATATAATTATCAGGAATTACGTCGGCAGCTTCGCGAAAAAGGGCATGTCTTTTATACCGATACCGATACCGAAGTAATAGCCCATTTGTTTGAAGATCACGGTTGTGATTGCGCGTCAAGGCTGGAAGGGATGTTCGCCTTCGCGGTCTGGGACAGCCGGGAAAGGCGATTTTTCCTCTGTCGCGACCGGTTCGGGATAAAACCGTTGTATTATTCCGTTGTCTTGGGAAGTTTCGTGTTCGCTTCCGAGCCGAAGGCGTTACTTGAATTTCCCGGGGTCAGCCGCCAGATCGATCTTACCGGCCTGGATGAATATTTCACCTTTGAGTATGTTCCGGCGCCGCGCTCCATATTCAAGGATATCCGTAAATTGCCCGCAGGTTGTCAATTGACCTATCAGGGCAGTGAGATCAAAGTAGATAAATACTGGGATATCGACCTCTTTGCGAAAAGCCGGTTCCTGAACGAGCCCCAGGCCGTGGACGGGCTTTTATCCCTGTTAACGGATTCAGTGCGTAAATATTTAAGATCCGATGTCCCGGCCGGCGTTTTTTTAAGCGGGGGTATCGACTCCGGACTGATCACCGCCTTAAGCAGCGGATTTGCCGGGGGCAACGGCCTTAAGACGTTTTCGATCGGGTTTGAGGATGATTCATTTGACGAATCCTGTTATTTCCGCCAAGTGGCGCAGCTTTACCGGACCAGGCATTTTCATCGGGTTTTCAACTGCCGGGACCTGATCTCGCTTATTCCCGAAGCGACAGGTTTGCTGGATGAGCCGCTGGCCGACGCGTCTTTTTTTCCGACCTATCTGCTTTCCCGGTTCGCCCGGCAGAATATCACCGTGGCTTTGAGCGGAGAGGGGGGGGATGAGCTTTTCGCCGGTTATCCTACATATCAGGCGCATAGATTAGCCGGTTATTATAACCGAGTCCCGGCTTTCTTGAGAAACAGGATCGATAAACTGGCGGGGTTGTTGCCGGTATCAATGCGCAATTTCAGCTTTGATTTCAAAGCCAAGAGGTTCGTGTCGGCTTATTCATTGCCGGCGGGAAAGCGCCATATTGCCTGGATGGGTTCATTTATGCCGGCGGATAAGGCGGGTTTATATACCGCGGCGTTAAAGGAACGGTTACCGGAAGAGGGGGCGGCCGAGCGCGTTATTAATGACTATATGGCCGGTTGCAGCCAGGCGGAATTGCTGGACCGGATGCAATACCTGGATATAAAGACGTATCTGCAGGACGGCCTTTTAGTCAAGACCGACCGGGCAAGCATGGCTAATTCCCTGGAGGCGCGCCTGCCGTATCTCGACCATCGTTTGGTGGAATTTGTTTTTCGCCTCCCGCAGCAGATGAGGTTAAGAGGCTTTGGCAGCAAGTACATCCTGAAAAAAGCCGCTGTCCCGTTTTTGCCGGCCGGGATCGTCAATCGCCGGAAAAAAGGGTTCGGCGTGCCTATCGGCTCCTGGATACGCAAGGATTTCAAAAGGTTGATCCTTGATTTTCTGGATGCGGATAAGATCAAGAAACAGGGCCTTTTGGACTGCGGATATGTCAACGGGCTGTTGGACAGGCATTTTCGGGGCAAGGCGGATAACCGTAAAAAGATCTGGACTATTTTTATGTTCGAATTATGGGCCTCAAAATATCTTTAAATAAAAGGGGATTAGGCGTTGCCTGGGGCTCTTTATTCAGGCAGATGTGTTTTTACCGTAATATCTTCGGCATAACCGCGGCCTGGAAGGCCGCGCTGAGCGGTTTAGCGTATGTATCCAATATCCGGGTATTTGGCGGTCCGCTGACCGTTAATCTTCTGATCACCGACGAATGCAATTTAAACTGTTCTATCTGCAGTTATCAAAATAAGCGCAATTCCCCGGGGATGCAGATGTCGTTGGAGCAGGTCAATGGGTTCATAGCGGCTTGCGCGAAAGAAAAGCCGGCGTTATTTTTCAGCGGCGGAGAGCCGTTTATGAGGCGGGATATCCTCGAGATGCTGCGAACGGCGAAGAAATACGGGCTCAAATGCGGGATAAACACCAATGGCTCTCTTATGGACGACCAGGCTATAAGCGGGTTAGCCGGCCTGGGAGTGGAATTGGTGGTTTTTTCATTATACGGGCCGCAGCATATACATGACGCGATTACCGGGGTAAACGGAAGTTTCGACAAGGCTTTAGTAAATATGCGGCAGCTTTGCCGGAAAAAGTCCAAGATCACCAGGGTTATCGTCAGTTGCGCTATAAACAAATACAACATTGATCATCTAAGCAGTATTCCTCGGATCGCCCGGGAGGCAGGGGCAGACGCGGTGAAATTCGAGCATTTGAATTTTTTAACTTCCGGGGAGTCCGGCTCAAAAGGCCCTGGTGTTGCGGCCAACACGCATATAGATGAAGGCGAAAGCTTTTCAGAAGGTTTTGTCAATAGGTTGATCGCCGTGTTGGATGAGATAAAGAAGATTTATGGGGATTTTGTGATGGTTAAGCCGGGTCTGAGCCGGGAAGAGATTATATCGTGGTACGGCGTTCCTTTTCGCTCGTCCAGGAGGTGTTTTTTTCCCTGGCATTCGGTTTTTGTCAAGCCGGACGGAACAGTTATCCCCTGCCAGTTCCTGCAGGATCGGGCGTTAGGCAATATCGCTGAAAATCGGCTCGGCGAGGTCTTCAACTCCAGGGCAATGCGGGATTTGCGGGGGGAATTAAAATCCGGGCTTTTGCCGGAATGCGCAAGGTGTTGTAAATTATAATATCGGGAAAGGCAAGGTTTGCGGCTGGAATGGCGATAAAAAATAAATATTGGGTCGTTGTTTGCTTGGCGCTGATCGTTTGTTTCCATCTGGCTAATAATTATATATGGCTGGCCAACAGCACTGATATCGTTGGCGTGGATGTGGCGAACCATCTTTATCACCAACTAAGATTCCACGATAAGTTCAAAGAGATAATTTTTAGCCCGTATTATTGCCCGGCGGAAAAGATCACGGGATTTATCGGGCTTTTTCATTCTTCTATGGCGTTCCCAAGTTGCGTATACTGGCCGAATTTGGTTTATTTTTTCTCGTCTGTCTTCGCGCTGGCCTTCGGCACAGCTTTGTTAACGGTAAAGATGGGCGGATTTTTTTATTTGTTGGCCCTTTTTTTGTCCGTATACGCCATCGGCAAAAGGATGGGGGGCAGGGGCTGCGGTGTATTAAGCGCGTTTTTTATTTCCATGTATCCGTTGATCTTTGAAAGCTCACGGCAATACGGGCTGGACCTGCCTTTGACCGCCGTTGTCAGCCTGGCTTTTCTCTTTTTGTTAAGGTCGGAATACTTTACCCGGTTGAAATATTCCGTTCTTTTCGGGCTTGCCGCGGGAGCGGGGATGCTCATCAAAGGTCAATTCATTTTCTTTTTGGCGGCGCCTTTTGTATTGACCGCGGGGGTTTATTTATTCGCGGACAGCCCGCGTAAGCTGACCGCGGGTGTTTGCCGGAATATCTGCGTTTCGGTTTTACTCGCGGTGCTGATATCCAGCCTTTGGTGGGCGGGAAAGATCGACGCTGTTTTAAACTCCTTGCTCGAGCACGGAGCCAGCGCGCAAAAGTTCCTGGAAAGCAATACGGTTACCCGGATGTATGCCCCGGAATATTACCTGTATAACATAAGAACCCTGTTTTTTGATTCGCTGGGCGTTGTCTTCGGCATTGCTTTTCTGCCGGCTTTTTTATTTTTCATCCGCGCAAAGATCCGGGATCGCTGGATTTTCCTGGCCTGGCTGCTGTTGCCCATAGCGCTTTTTTCGGCCATTTTCGTGGTAAAGCATGAGCGTTTCCTTATGCCGGTTCTGCCGGTGATAGCTCTGATCAGCGCCTGGGGCGTGTGCCGGCTGAAAAATTTGCGGATCAGGCTGACAGCCGTGCTGGGCCTGGTTATTTTAAGCCTGGCGCAATATTACGCGCTTTCTTATCACAATTTCTGGTATGAGACCCGTTTTGAGGATAAGACCTCTGTTTCGCTCATCGGTTCTTCGTCATACGGCCGCTCGCCGTACGTGCGTAAGCCGTATTATGACCGGGAAAAACTGGATTTGATCCGTAAAGCGGCAAGGATCGTGTCCGGGTCTTTTACCGGCAAGGGCGAGCGCGCAGTGGGCGTGGCCATGCTCGGCGGGCATGTTTCTGTGTTTGAAACGATGTACTGGATGTATTTTTTTGACCCGCGCATCCGCGTGTTGGATTGGCTGGAGCATTATGAGGATTTTTACCTCGCGTTCCCGGAATTAGAATATGTCATAATATGCTCGTATCGGTCCGAAGGCTTATCCTGGCCGCGAGGCCGGGAATTTATGGAATCGGCTGAGAGGAACCGGTGGGTGAGAATAAGGATGTCTAAATATTTCTTCGGCTGGGAAAAGAAATTCAACGCCTTTGTCCAGGCGGAAAAAGACTTTGAACTGGTTGAGACCCTGGATTTCGGCAACGGAATAACCTGGTATATCCACAAAAGGAAAGATTTAGAATGAAGGTGATCTTTATTACCAGGGAAGGCTATGCCCTGGCCGGGGCCAGGATAAGGTGTTATAACCTTTCCCGCGAACTCCGCTCATGCGGCGTTTCCGCCGAGGTGCTCTCATTTGCCGATACCCTTGGCGCGTTGGACGGAGCGAACGAGTCCCGGATGGGTTTGCCCCGGAAATTGAAGCTGAACCTTCGCGCCTATAAACTGCTTTGCGCGGATAAGGACGCGATATTTTATATCCAGCGCTTCAATTACCACAGTTTTGCCCCGTTCTTCGCGAGTTTGCGTCAAGGGAACCGTATTATTTTGGACCTGGATGATTGGGAGATGCGCGATGATCCCCGGTATTACCTGGGTTTTTATCCGTCTTCCAAGGCGCATTATTTCACCGGTTTGCTTGCCCGGCGCAGCGTGTTTTGTGTGGCCGCCAGCCGATTCCTGGAAGGATTTTTAAGAGGTTTCAACGATAATGTCCTGTATCTGCCTTCCGGAGTGGATACGCGTTTGTTCAAACCTGCAGGCGTTCCATTGGAGAAGGGGAACGAATTCATTTTTTCCTGGATCGGGACGCTGCATCGCAAAGAATATATCGAGAACCTGGATTTCGCCATAAATTGCTTCCGCAAGCTGCGCGAAGGATATCCGGATATTTATTTCGATATACTGGCAGACGGGATATACCGCGAGGATCTTTTGAAATTGGTCCGGGGATGGGGCGACAGCCATATCAGGCTGAAAAACTGGATACATCCGGATAAAGTGCCCGGATATCTGGATACGGTCAGCGCCGGGTTGTTCCCCGCGGTAAGCCGGAATAAATTCAATCTGGCCAAAAGCCCGACCAAGCTTTTTGAATATATGGCAATGGGAAAGCCCACGGTCTCCAGCAATGCGGGTGAGGCTTCTTTTATCGTCAGGCACAACGAGAACGGCCTGTTGGCCGCTGATCAAGACGGGTTTGTTGGCGCGATGGGCGCCCTTGTCCGGGATCAACCCTTATGTCAAAGGCTGGGATCCAGCGCCCGTAAGACAGTGGAAGATAAGTATTCCTTGAAGTCGCTCGGTTTAAAGCTTTGCCAATCCTTAAAAACGCTCTGATGCCGGATATATCCGCGGTTATACTGACTTTTAACGCTATCAAGTTCATTAAACCCTGTCTGGATTCGCTCTATAGCCAGTCAGGTGATCATAATATTGAGGTGATCGTAGTGGATAACGGCTCCGCCGACGGGACAGCCGGTTTCGTCAGCAAAAATTATCCGCGGGTTATTCTGATCGCCAATAAGGTTAATGCCGGCAGTTCAGCCGGGCGTAACCAGGGGATATCCGTTGCCAGGGGTAAATGGGTGCTTACTCTGGATTGCGATGTGGTCCTGGAAAAAAGCTTCCTGGGCCGGATAAGCGCGTTCATTTCCCAAGCGCCGGATAATATCGGGATGGTCGCGCCTAAAATACTGACTTCGGATAAAAGGACAATTTATTCCTGCGGGATATATCTCAGCTGGTTCAGGAAATTTTACGATCTGGGCAAGGGAAGAATTGCAGGTTATGATTCTGACCGGGGTGTTTTCGGCGCCTGTTCCGCGGCCGCCTTATACAGAATGGAAATGCTTGAGCGGATAAAAGAGGATACCGGCTATTTTGACGAGAGGTTCTTTTTTCTGGTCGAAGATGTGGATCTGTCCTGGCGAGGCCGCAGGAATGGCTGGCAGGCCTGGTTTTTAGCCGCGGCGGTGTGTTATCATCAGGGCAACAGCTCTTTGTGCGGCTCGAAAGCCAGGCAGTATCTGTGCATGCGCAACCGTTATTATATGATCAAGAAGAACGAGGGGGTTACGCGTTATCTTTGCCGGGTATTGCCGGTGTTGTTTTACGACCTGCCGCGCGGGCTGGCAATGCTGGCCTTGAACAGGAATAGAACATCCCCAGGATCAGCCACCAGAGCAGGCTTACCTCCGGCAGGAAAAAGGTAAAATCCATAAGGTTATGCGCCAGAAAGGCGGTAACTGAAATAAGAAGCAATCCCGTCTGTACGGAAAAACCCGCCTTACGCAAATTTTTTATCCCTGAAACCAGAACAGCGCCGGCCAGCCATAGAAAACAACCCAGCCCGATGAGCCCTGTTTCCGCCCAGAGCTGTAAATATGAATTATGGCTGTAACGCGATCCGGCCAGGTTAAAATTGCCCGGCCCTACGCCCAGTATCGGATGGCTGCGGATCAGCTCCAGGGTATCGCTCCAGTATTCCAGCCGCATCATTGTCGAGAACGCGGGCTGGTTGTGTTTTTGCCCTGAGCCGGCCCTCCAGGCAAAGATTAGGCAGGCGAAGAGTAATGCGCCGCAAAGGATTATCAGCCTGCGCCGGTTGATTTTTTTTCCGGCGATAAAATAAAGGGATAGCCCGGCGAAAATACTGAAAAAAGCCCCTACGGACCGGCTGAGCAGGAAGGCCAGGGATAAAGGCAGGATCAGCCATCTTCTTGAGCGGTCAGCCAGGGTTAACGGGATAAGCATGGCCAGGTAACCGGCCATGGCGTTGGGAGTGATAAAAGGGAAGAATACGCGCCGGGAGCGCATATAATCCCGGGCGAAATCGTAAGACAAATTGCTCTGATCGATGAATTTTTCGGTATGACCGAAGCCGAAAAAGTACTGATAAACTGCCAGAAGGCTGATGATAAATCCGCTAAATACTACCAGGCGCAGCGCCGCGTTCCTTTTTTCTTCATCCCAGGACGAGGCGGCAATAAATATCATTATTCCGGCCAGGAAACCGGATAGTTCGCTGAATGGGGTTATTTTACAGCCGGGCACAAGCGCCGCGACAGCCAAAAAAGCGCAGGAAAGGGCAATCGGAAGTTTTAGCCCGCGCATTGTTTTCTCTGAGGGTTTATCCCGGATGAGGCAGGCAAGAAGGCAGATCAAAAGGATGATCGAATAGGCGTTGTTCAAGTCAGGGAAGGCCGCAGAGGCGATAAACGGCCGCAGGAATATTAGGATTAGAAGGCAGATAAACATTATGATATAATTCTATAAGAGAGGCGGATAATGTCAAGCAAAACAGTCGGTA
This sequence comes from Candidatus Omnitrophota bacterium, assembly GCA_023227985.1. Classification (NCBI taxonomy): domain Bacteria; kingdom Pseudomonadati; phylum Candidatus Omnitrophota; species Candidatus Omnitrophota bacterium. The sequence goes on from JALOCB010000017.1 coordinate 28,973, forward strand.
TTATAATCGTTTCGGCGGGCAGGGAGGATTTTATCCGGCCTTTGCTGGATTCGATAAAAGCGCAGGATCATCCGGTTTCCCGGGTCATTGTCATAGATAATTCCCGGGACGGGTTGTCCTATTGTCAGGCTTTGAATAAAGGCATCGCCGAATGCCGGGAGGAATTCATCCTTTGCCTGAATGACGATGTCATACTGGAAAATGATTTTGTGCGGTTGGCGCTGGCGGGTTTTTCGATTGATGGGCGCGTGGGTATGGTCAGCGGCAAGATCCTGCGCTGGGACAAAAAGACCATTGACAGCACCGGGCTTTTCTTGAGCGTGTTCCGGACTGTGCGTGAAAGGGGCTACGGCGTTTTGGACTGCGGGCAGTATGAAAAACCGGGAATGGTCTTTGGGGTGACCGGGGCAGTGGCCTTTTACCGACGGAGTATGCTGGATGGCCTGGCGGATGACGGCAAAGTTTTTGACGAGGATATGAGTTTTTTTTATGAAGACCTGGATATTGCCTGGCGCGGTTATAACGCCGGATGGACCGCGACCTATGTCCCCCGGGCTAAGGCATATCACCTCAGGGGAGGCACAGCCAGGCCGGCTGAGGGGATCGGCCGTAAATTCAGCCGCAGGTTCCTTTCTGACCATTTGCAGTTTGAATTGATAAAGAACCGGTATATCACTATAATAAAGAACGAGAGGCTGGCGGACTTCCTGTGTTTTTTTATATTTATTGTTTTTTACGAGCTGTTATCCTGGGTTTTTTTGCTGGTTTTCAATCCCGGGGTTTTGAGACTGTTCTTTGAGCGCGGTATCCCGGCAGGTTTAGCGCTCTCGAAAAGAAATCGGTTTAAATATCCGGCAAAAATGGTAAAATAAATATTATGAATGAGGATCGCGCGGGATCGAAAAAGCGTAATTGGGTGGTTAAGGCGGTTTCCCGGTTTTCGATACTGGGGGAATTATTCGGTTTCTTATGGCTGAATAGACTCTGGTGGATGATCCCGTTCGTCGCTGTTTTGGTTATTTTGGGCTTGTTGGTCCTGCTGGTCCAGTCTTCCGCGGTTGTCCCTTTCATTTATACTTTATTCTGAGTTATGCGATCGCTCGCCGTTAAATTCAAGAAGGTCCTTTTGGGATTTATCTCTGTGCAGGTGCGTCTTATCCTCGGTATTTTTTATTTCGTTTTAATGGCTCCTCTGGGTTTGTTTATAACTGTTTTTAAGGATTACTTGGGGATTCGATCGGCGCCCGCCTGGAAAAAACGCGGTCCGGTCAGCGCCCCGGCGGATTTCTT
>JALOCB010000018.1 GCA_023227985.1 Candidatus Omnitrophota bacterium
GAAGATGTATTTGGTCCTCTGGCGCTTTTCCCGGTCCTGGCAGTATTCCTGACACTAAGCTTGGTATATCCTTTTGTTATCCTGGCGATAAGCAGTGTTGTAGCTGTGATTTTTGGAATAGGGCATAGTAAATTGCCCGGGATTTTTCCCGGACCGTATAAATATTTAGGCATAGAGACATTGCTCGTTGTTCTAACAGCAGCAGTAATAATCGGCTCTCTTCCCGCAGGCGATACTTCTTATGCGTTATCCTGGGCTTTGAGTATATTTACCGGGTTTAATCTTTTTTCTATGTTTATGCTCTCCTGGGAGGGAAGGGAAACGGGGCGGAGGCAGCAGCAAGCAATCGGTGAATTAAACAGCAAATGCGCCTGGAACCGTTTACAGGCGGCAAAATATTTAAAAGATAAACCGGATGCCGCGGCGATGGAATCTTTGATCCGGCTTTTGGAAGATGAAAGTTATACTGTTTCTTCCGAGGCGTTCAATGCCCTGGTAAATGCCGGCAAGCCTGCGGTTCAACCTTTGGTAATAGCTTTCCAGAATAACGCGTCTTCCGCCCGTATCAGGATGCTGCAGGCTGTAGCCGCTATAGAAGGCCCTCAGGCAATAACTTTTCTGCTCAGGGCTTTGAATGACAATGATAGGCCCGTCCGCGCGGCTGCCCTGGAAGAATTAAGCATGGTCATTTCTGTCGAGAAAGATCAGAATCAAAACAAAGACGGCGGCAAGGGTTTTGATAAGGCAAGGTTTGAAACATTAGCGGAAAGGATGTGTAAGCTTTATTGCCGTCAAGGGCTGCTTGTCGGCTCGGACCAGGAATTTAAGAGATTAGTCTCAGAAGAACTTATTCCATTATTGAATGGTTTACGCCAGATTGAGGTCGCCGAACAGAATAAGCGGCTCAATAGCTCATTAAAAGACGAGAAAACGGATCAATATGTTGAGGACCTGGCGGGTATCATCCGTAAAGAATTGATCGTAAATGATATCAGGATTGATCTGTCCCAAAACAAACATTTGAGTCAAGACCAGGTGAAATGGCTTCATGACAACGTGATCAAACCTTATGCCCGCAGCAGGAGACGTAATGGCTGCGAACGGGAAAAATCCGACGGGGGTATTTACATAGGAGCCCAGAATATGTTCCATATTGACGTCGGCCCATTTACCGGGGAGATCTCTCCGTCAATGCTTTTACGTGAAGGTGTGACTTATGTGATCCTTGGCCATCCTGAACGCACGGCAGGGAGTGTTGGAATCCAGGAATCATATGAGCTGGTTAATAAGAAGATAAAAGCCGCGCTTAAGAAGAATATGACCCCGGTTGTTTGTATAACTGATACCATGAAAGAAAAGAAAGAAGGGCGTTCCAATGCCATGTTGATAAACCGTTTGAGCGAGGCTTTAGCCGGGATATCCGGAAGGCAGGCTCAACGGGTGATCATTGTTTATCTTCCGTTGTGGGTATTGCAACAAGAACGTTCGAAACAAAAAGCAATGGATCCGCTGGCGGTTCAGAGAATTTGTTCATTCTTGCGCCGTTGGCTGGCAGAGGATAAAGGATATGGCCCTAAAACCGCTGAGAATATCCGTTTATTATATGGAAGATTGGTGGATTCTGGCAATGTCGCTGATTTTGTGGCGCAGCCGGATATTGATGGCGTGTTGGTTGGCGAACATTCCACTCCATCGGCAAGCGCGGCTAAGATCATCCTGGGGGCAGAAGAGTATGCCGTAAAGAACGATCGCGCGCCGCTGGTTGTTTTGAACCTTAAATTATTTGAACATGGCGGATGTATTATCCATTATTACGACGATTTGAGAGCGGCTATTTCCGGGGTTAAGAAAACCAAGGTGGTTGTTTGCCCGACATTCCTTGATATACCTTATCTTTCTTTGTTCCTTTCCACTCCGGTAGCCGAAAAAGAAGGATCGGCGCAAGAAAATAATAATTATTTACCAGATGGCGGCCGTGCCGACGGCGGAAGATTAGAGAATAATCCTGAAGCCTGCCGGATAGTCTCAAAATGCCTTGTTGTTGATTGCGACGGGGTTTTATGGAAAGGGATTGTTGGGGAAGATGGTATTGAGGGTATTCAACTTGCCCCGGAACACATATTATTCCAGCAGGTAGTCCAGCATCTCGGTGAATCCGGGGTTATCCTTGCGATCAACAGCAAAAATAACGTTTATGACGTAGAGCAGGTGTTTTGGAACCGCAAAGATATGGTGCTGCGCATATGTGATTTCAGCAGTCACAGGGTTAACTGGTTGGCTAAGGATGATAATCTTAGGGCGATCGCCGCGGAGTTGAATGTAGGTCTGGACAGCCTTGTATTTATTGACGACTCTCCCAGGGAGATCGAACTTATCCGCAAATCTTTGCCTATGGTCCGGGCTCTTCAATTCCCCGCAGATCCTGTTGAAATAAAACAACTGATAGAAGAACTCTATGGTATTTTCATAAAAGGAACTGTTACCGCGGAGGATAAACGCAGGGCGGAGTTCTACCGGGCGCGTGATAGCCGCGAGCAGCTTAAGGCCGCGGCATCTTCTCAGGAAGAATACCTTAATTCGCTCAGGCTTAAGGTTATTATCCGCGAAGGCTTGGAGAATATCCCTTATGCCGGGCGAATTGCGCAGCTTACCCAACGGACCAGCCAGTTTAACCTTACAGGCAAACGTTTTACCGAAGAACAGGTTAAGACGCTTATCTTATCCGACAAAGGCTATCGGGTCTATTCCCTGCAGATGGCTGATAAATTCGGTGATGCCGGGATCGTCGGGGTAATGATCGTATCGTTGTCCTGCGGCCGGGAGGCTATCAAGTGCGGGATAGAAGGGTTTTATCTTAGCTGCCGCGCCATAGGATTAACTATAGAAAACGCTCTTATGGCTTCGGTTATAAAGTATTTGCGCGAAGATAATATCCGGATCGTTGAAGGATGGTATTGCCGCGCTGAGAGGAATAGCCAGGTGAAAGATCTATATCCCAGGTTTGGCTTTGAGATATCCGGAAAAGACCGGTGGATGATCTTGCTGCCCGGGTTTGAGATGAAATCCCCGGGATGGATCAGGATAAACGAATATGGCTCATCCGCGGGCGATCCATCCGCGAATAATGATGGCGGAGAGGCCCTGAATGACCTGATCGCGGAAGAGTATCATAAACTTCCTCTTGCCAGCCGTATTGAAAGAGCGGAAGAGCTGGTTCGGGAATGGCGGGCAATTGTTTCTCTGGAGCCGATAACCCGTAATGACGCGACCCGGTTGCAGGTTATTTCCACCACGATCATATCTTTGACCCCTCTTGAAAGCGATGTCAATACGGTCGACCCGTCATTGCTGGTATCGCTTTACCAGGATATAGCCGGCTTATCCATTACAACATACGAAAAACTGTCTTTGCTTAATATTTTCGAAGACGCAAGGCAAACGCGTAAATTCCAGCTTAAAGCGGCGAAATTCATCTATGTGGCTGATTACGCGCTGGAATACTCATATATAATAAATTTACTGGATGCGGTTAATCTTTATTGTTCTACTGTCCTGCCGAAAGTTATTGTATCAGGAGAGGGGCTGCGCCGGTACGCATTAATCGTTAAATCGGCGGTTTTCGAGGCCTTGACCCGTATAATCCATTTTGTTTGGGGTTTCGCTTATCATAACTGGAGGTGTAGGAAGGAATTCGAATCCGCGAAGGACCGGCTGGTATCTTTAGGGAATACTATTGTTCCCGGACTGTATAACCGGCTTCCGCCTTCAGCAAAGGTCGACCTGATAAAAGTGGAAATGATGTCGCGTCAACGCCGGGATGTGAAAGTCGGCGTGCGCCAGCCCTGGACTTATAAGATCATGTTCTTTTCATATCTTATGCCGTTGATCACCGGGTCACTGGAACTTTTGAGTTGGATCGAGTACGCGCTGGGGATGACCGATACCTTTAATCTGCAAGCGAGTCTGACTAAAATAATCCTGAGTTTTGTCATATCCCTGATTTTTAACTGGTATGTTTTGGGTTTGACAGACGTGTTCTACGAAAAGAACAAGAAGGCTGTTGAAAAATATAAGGGTTACCTGAAAGCCAGACAACTCCAGGATTATAACCGGAAGTTATTGTATGAAGAATACGGGAAGCTTTGGGATAGTTGGAAACAGGAAAAACAAAGCGTGGAAGCCAGCCTGGATGCGGTAATCATCGCCGCGAATGACGACCCATCGTCCTTACGCATAGACCCCCGGGTATTAAAAGACAGGGCTATACCGGTAATGCTCAGGAGGAGCGATTCTATAGGAAGCGGGATGGTTTTTCTGGAAATAATGCGCGCGTGGAAAGATAACCTGACTTTAGGGGAATTCATCGATAAGCTGGGCGTGGATTACGGAAATACGCGCGGCGGCAGGCTAAATAGGGCGAAATTATTGAAGGATACCCGTATCGCCTTGATCCCGGCGGATAAGGATATCTGCGAGTCGCAAACAGACAACATATCCTGGCCGATAAGCGCGGAAGAGATGATTCAGCTTAATTCCGTGGAATTCGCTATATTGAATTGCATCCGCGCCGGCAGGGCGATGAAAGCCGATAATGCCGCGGGGCTGGTCATTCATAACGCGGATGGGGTTTATGTCGGTCCGATACATCGTTATAATGGGATCGTCTTACTGGCCGCCTGGGCGAATATCCGGCAGGCGGTAAACGAGCAGTTAGGGATCATTGTCAGCGATGATAAGCGCAATGTCCTCACTATCTACGAACGCGCCCATATGCGCACCGTGAAAAAACATCAATCATCGATGTATGACTGGTGCAATTTTGATATGAAGCAAGTCTTGGCGAACACAGGGATTGTCATTATCAGCTATGACGGCAAACAATCCAAGGTAATGTCCCGGCTGGCGGAATTCGCCGCGGGTATGCATAAGTTCTTTGTTAAGAAGATATCATCAGAAGGGGATTTCCCTGTGCGCATACGGCTTGTGGCGGATATTATCACTGTATTGGCCCGTCTTAATCAGCGCGCCGATCTTTATTCAGACGTGGTTTCCTCGTATTTTAATTCGCGCATAGACGCCCTGGATAGGGATACTCCTTCATTTGCCAAGCAGAAAGGCCTGCTACGGTCCCTGGGGGATTGGTATTATAAGCGCTTTTATGAGGCGGAAGGTTTCAGGCTTTTTGTCCGGCCGCCCTCACATCATGAGGCGCTTTATTTTCGCGTATCCCGGGAAAGCCAGGTTAATCAAGAGGCGTTCAAGTTGATATCAGATGCGGCGGAGTATGTCCGTTGCCATGATAATCCCTGGAGTTGTTTAAAAGACATCAATGACGCAAAAGACGGCCGGTTTGACGGAGGGGAACAGCCAGACCGCGAGCGGGACAGGGTGGGGCTGATTGCCGAGTATAATAAATTCATTGAAGCGGTAGTAAAATATGTCGCGGATATGCCGCAGAAGAAAGGGAATATAGACATATTGTCGGCGGGCGAAGAAGATATGCCGTATGTCCTGGCAGAGATCAAGAAAAAATTGTCCGAGCGGGGGATTGACGCCAAGATAGTGCTTATAACAAATAAACCTGAAAGCGCTATGTTGGTGCGCAGGCTGAAAGACGAAGAGAAAATAGAATTAAGTCTTGAGAAAGGCGTGATATCCGACGCGAAAGTCTGGGATGTCTGGAAGGATTCCGTTGTTCTTACTATTTCTCCCGCTCCCGGCGGGTCGATGATAAGTAAAATGGCCGCTTTTGCCGTTAAATCGTGCAAGCCTGTTATATTCAGCATGTTGAGAAATAATATTTCCGAACTTTCCAATTTCTCCGGCAAAGGTCCTTTAAAGGAATTAGGCGGGCAAACATATCTTTTTAATATGGTTTCCGCGTACACGTATATCAAGCCATACGAAGCAGCGCAGATGATTAAGGACGGGAAATACCGGGAGGTGTATGATTTCATCATCGCAGCTATAAAGAATAAACACGACTTGAAAGATCGCAATGCCATAAATCAATATCTGGGGGATTTGAAGCGTAGTCTGGGCGGGCATCCGGATATGGTCTTATTGGAGGATGAATTGAACGAAAGGTTTGAGATCGCGATCATCGCCAGTATGATCAATAAGGCTAATTCCCGTCAGGGCGATAATCTGCGGAAAGCCGCGAATATGATGCTGGCCAATATCAAAAAGAGGGCCGCCGGAGAGGGAGAAAGAAGCGCCTATCTCGCGAAGATACGGCAACAAACCGCGCCCGATAATTGGGGTATTGTTATGGCGGTGCTTAACAATATGATCAATCAGGGCAAGTATTTCAGCGACCAGAAATACGAGCAAAAGAAAACAGCCAGGGCTGCCGACTATGATGAGGTTCATAAGGGGCGCGGCGATACCATTCAAGAGGATGTTGCCCGGGAGCTTTATTCTCATTTGGGCGCGCTATTGGATGTGTATGGTCCGGTGCCGGTCAGTGAGGAGAGAGCAAGAGCTATTCACAGCCGTATATTAAGCGAATGTTTACGGAATGCGAGCGGTAAAGATGAGAGGGAAGCGGTTTCCCGGAAGTTGGCTGGGGTCATATTGCTGGCCAAGTCGGCTTTCGAGAAAAATAAGGCGACCGCAGTGGTTAAGTATCTAAGATCGGTTTCCAGTCTTGATGAAGTGAAGTTAAGCAGACAGAAACAAGATGGCGGTAATAATGGCACTAATTATAGTGGTAATATCGTTGACCTGAAGAAAGCTCTTGATACTTCAAGGTTTGGCGGGAAAGCGGCGTCTTTAGCCAAACTCATTGATCTGGGGTATAACGTCCCTCAGGGGTTTGCTGTTTCGTATGAGGTTTTCCAGGAGTTCTTGGAAGAAACAAAAATCCGTGGTTTTATCGCGGATACGCTTGAAAGAGCGCGGAGAGAGCCGGGGAATATCGAAGCGATATTAGCGGTATCGGAATCCTTAAAGAAAGAAATAATGGCGCGGACTATCCCGGACGAGATCGCTGATGAGGTCGTATCTAATTATGCCGCCCTGCGGAAAAGGCATCTTTGCGAGGCGGCGGGATCTTCAGTCATGGTCCGTTCCAGCGCCATAGGCGAAGACGGAATGGAAGCTTTTGCCGGCCAGCACGATTCTTTTGCGAATTTGGTTTCTGAAGAAGAGGTTTTAACCGCGCTTAAGGGTTGCTGGGCTTCGTTATGGAATCCTCAAGCGATCAGTTACAGGCTGAAGAAAGGGCTTGATATCTTTAATGTTAAGATGGGAGTCGTCATTCAGGAAATGATCCCTTGTGATGATGCCTCAGGTATAGCTTTCAGCGTTAATCCTTATTCCAGGGATACCTTTGAGACATTGATCGTTTCTTCATACGGATCATGCGCCGGAGTGGTTTCGGAAGGCGCGCCTGCCGATGAAATAAGCTATGACAATTATTCGCACACTATTAATATATACCGCAGCCGCAAAGCGGATAAAACCTGGATGGCGGCTATCGGGCCGGGCGGGAAGATCCAGAAAAAAGCGCTGCCTGCGCAAAAAGCCCAAGCCTGGTCTATTGATGAGGAACAGCAGCTGGAAATTGCCCAGACAGCAATAATGCTTGAACATAGCCTGGGGTATCCGGTTGATATGGAATGGTGTTTGGATAAAGGCATAGTAATGCTGCTTCAGGCTCGCCGCATAACTACATTCTCTCAGGATAAAGCATTCCCGGTAAAATGGAGCCCTCTGTCAGACAGGCAGTTTGCCTGGGATCTGTATTTAATGGGAGGGGAAAGCACGCCATATACCCCGATGGAGCTATCGCGGTTTAAATATGCGGAAGAAGGCACTCGTTTGGCGCTCATTAATTTCCCGATGAATGTGCGTTTTAAAGAACTCAACGGATTTATGTATAAAACGTATAAAACAGCGCCTTTGAGCCTGCGTATGCTGAAGTTTTTATTAAGGGCCGTTACGCAGACGCTTTTTAATATTTTCTACGCGGGTGTTATCCGATTAGCGGACGGGTTCCCGTATTTCCGCAGGTTTGAGGATAGTTTTAAGAAATTATCCTGGTATTATGTCTGGGATAACGTATTGCCTGAGGTTAAGAAAGATGTCCGTGAGATGCGTATGATGAATCGCTCTGCCGATATCGTTTCTCCGGTTGTTTTAGCCGGATATGTGGAAAGATTCAATCAGATCAGCGTTAGATTCTGGCGGATACATTATGACGCCGCGTTGGCGTTTCTTTCTATGCGCCTCGGAAAATATTTCGCAAAAGACGATTTTATTTATTTGACGCAAGGAGTAAGGACGGTCACAACGGATATGACTGACGCCGCCTGGCTGCTCTCGCGGTCAGCGCGGACAGACCCGGATTTGTGCAGGGAGTTGAAACAGCGGACGGAAATCGCCAGGGAGCGGAAAACAACCGTGGATATGACCGGATTACCGGAAGGGTTCATAAAGGAGCACAAAGTGTTTGTTGATGCTTACGGCAGATTCACGACCAGGATCACGAATCCCGACTGGAGCGAGGACAACCGGGAATTAATGCGGTGGGTAATTGAATTAAGCGAAAAGAATGATGATTTTATTGAGAAAAGAAAACAGGAGTCTATCGCAAAACGTCAGGATAAATTCGCCGGCATTCTTTTTCAGGTTAGTCCTTTAAAACGTTTTTGGGTGGAATTCAAGCTGCGCATGGTTCAGAAGGGTATTCAATATGTCGAGGACCATCATTATTATATTGAACAGAGCCTTGAAGCGGAATACCGGAAGTTGCTTTTAAGTATCGGCAAAAGGTTCGTCAGGGATGGGTTATTGGAACAACCAGAGGATATTTTGTTCCTTACCTGCCCGGAAGTTTTGAAAATACTGTCGGAAACTAAGAAGGCGGTGACTGGCGAAGCGAAAGAACAGTTAATCTCAAGGAAAAAAACCTACGAAGAACAAAAGAAAACTCAGCCTCCGCACACCCTGGGCAAACGAACAGCTCCCCGGGCCGGGAAGCCGGGGAAAGGAACCATAACCATGCTGGATGTGGCTAAAAACAGCCAGGCGGAAAGTTTTATCGCTTCCGCGTTACCCGGGAAATGCCTGTATGGCGAGGGAGTATCGCAGGGGTCCGCTGAAGGAAGGGCAGTCATTGTCCGTTCGATGGATGATTTTGGCAAAGTCAAAACCGGAGATGTTATTGTTTGCGAGGAAGTTACGCCGTTATGGGCCTCTTTGTTCATCGTAGCCGTAGGCGTGGTGGCTGATTCCGGCGATAATATCCTGCAGCATACCGCTATTACCGCCAGGGAAAACGGTATACCGGCGGTAATTAAAACAGAAATAGCCATGCAGACATTGCGGGATGGGCAACGGGTGCGTGTTGATGGGTTTAAAGGCATAGTCGAGATTTTGGAGGAATCGGAGGCAGACGGCGGAAATTCCCCGGGGATACCGTTTTCTTTCTTTTGTCTGCCCGGCAGGGATAAGTGCTGCGCTGACGCGGCGTGCTGTTTCTTGAAGTACACCGCTGATAACGGCAAGCATCTATATCCGGAGATAAACAGTTCGCTAGAGGATGTTTACGGAGATGAATTCCAGATTACAGCCGGAGACGCTTTTATTGCCCAATCGCCCAGGAGTATTCAGGGATTTGATTTCGCGTTTGAATGTTATGAAAAAACCTTCCGCTGCGCCGCACTTCAACTGGTTTTTGCGTATTCGGATGAAAAAGGTTTCGGGGTAACTACGCGGTGCTCGATCTATTTGCGCCGGTCCGCAACTTGCAGCGATTTCCCGTTTCTCAAACCAATCCCCCGTATTTGTCTCTACGAACGTTATCTGCAGAAAAAAGAAGAGAAAATTTCTTATTTTCTGGACACCGCCGCAGTCAGACAAGAAAATATTATTTCCATTGATCTTCCCAAAGATGGATATCCTGCAATCGGCGGGATATATTTCACCCCAAAGGCCTTTGCTGCGTTTGAACGTTTGAAGAGAGAATCCGGATTCAAAGAGATATTTTTGCTTTCCCAGAGGATCCACGGAAGATTCTTCGAGTTGATCCCGGAACGCGATCCGGAAATAAGTATCCACCGCAATCGCCGGGATTGTGACGGCGGGCAGGATCGGGATTTTTCCGGGTGGCTGTTAGTCACGGATTACGACGGAACAATCGCTTTCTACCCTGATAGTGTGCCGGAACGGCTGCAGAATGTGCTCGGTGCATTCCTGAGAAATGGCGGCCGCTGGGTTATTGCTACCGGGCAGGACCCACTCGAGCTCTACTATGATAATCTCGAGCGCACAGGCGTTCTTAAAAACCTGCGTTATTCCGGACAGATGCATATTTTGGGCGAATTGGGAGGGTTTATCGGATATTGCGAAACGAGAGGCGATTTGGTCCTGTCCGAGGACGCCTCGCTTGATCTTTCCGGGGAGCACAAAAAAAGGATCGAAGAAAAGCTTGCTGAAAAGCTCGCTGAGCTGGGGTTGTTGGAGCATCTGGGATCCGGCAAGGATTCTTCCATACAGATGTTCTTTGATAAACGTTCGCTGGTGACGATCCTGGTCAAAGAAAGCCGGTTACAGGAGTATACGGAAGAGATCGTGGAATATCTTTCCCGGGAATTATCCGCGGACGGGCTATATCTTACCAACCATCATAATTTTATCGTAGTCATTAGCCTTTGCACGAAAGGGATCAGGCTGCGGGAATTTGCGCATCGATGGGAAGTGCCGATGAGCCGGATCATCGTCGCCGGCGACAGCGAGAACGATTTCGATATGCTGCGCCTGGTGAATGAGGGAGCCACCGCGGTATTCCTTGGCCGGAAAGAGATACTTCCTTATGACCTCCTGGATAAGGTATTGTTCGCCGCAAACCCGCATGATCTGGCTGAACTGCTTGAAGAGAAGTTCGATCTGGGCATTCTGAATCCCGGACGCGGGGATCAACCCCTGTTTCCGCCGGTCATCGACGCTGAATACAGCCGGTGTTTTGATGAGCGGGAAACCGTAGCGTTGGCGCGGTTGCATTCGATGGGAGAGCCGGAACAGCTTATCCTTTCCGCGATCATCGGCGACCCCGCAGCATTGCGGTTCATATTGGCGGATGAATTCTTGCAGGACGACCGGCTTTGGGACGAAGGCAGCGTTTTTGGGAAAGAATCAGAAATGGCAGGGTTTGATTATCTTAACCGTTTCCGAGGATTTATACCGTCGATCGCGCGATTCGCGCGATACATCCTTGACTCTGCCCGGTATCAAAAGATGCAATTTGCCGTTTTGGGCCGCAGCGCGGATCCTATTTATCATGCTTTGGAATATCTTGCGCATACCCAGCCGGAATACAGCGGTAAAAAAGACGATATCCTGCTTATAGACTTTTCGTTCAATAAAATCAAGGAACTATACCGCATGCACGACAGGCTTTCTATGATCGACGTCTGGCAGCAGGAAGTGGATTTAGCGTTTCAAGCGATGGCCGCGGAATATGCCCCGTATTTCTCCCGGTATTTTCAGAAAAATGGGCTGGACTATACGCGCGACATATTGTTTATCGATATTATCGGAGGTTTTCTGAAGGATTCTATCTCAACCGCGGAATTCCTTAATATGATGCTTGTCGGGTCAGGGTATATACAGAGGGGCAATTTTCATCATATTGCCGGTACCGGTCATGCGGGCGGCGTATTAGACGACCCCCGATGGGACGCCGTCCATGAACGCTACGAATATCACGAGCATATTTCCTCGGCAATATGGGAGTTCTGGGTGGATACCCATTATCGCAGCGGCAGGGATTATATTATCGAGATCGTAAATGGGGAACTGCGCGTGTCTTATTATGATTGCCTTTATCCGTCTAAACCGGTAAATACGTACCAGCAATGGTTATCTAAAAGGGAGATCTATCTGTATTTTTTAAGGGATGCGGCCGGTCAGCAAGATGGCGGGAGCAAAGGCATACGTTTAAGCTTTACCGCCGGAAGTTCCGGGAGGATCACTTGTGTTGATGGCGCATGTTGTTTTATGCGTTCGCCTGCGGGGTTCACCGGCGTACGCGGGATGTCCGGGAGTTCAGGGAATATACGCGGCCCGACCGCTAAGGCGGATATGCTTCTTCTGTATTATCCCTTCTTTACCCTTCGCGAAAACTTTCCCTTAGAAAAATACATTATTAGATGGTCCTGCGCCGCGCTGGCAATGGTGCTTGATTATGCCCCTGCCACAGGATTCACTTTCAGGGCTAATTGTTCTCGGTATGCGACGCGCCTGAGCGATTGCAGTAATTATCAGCAAAAACTTAACGATGATGATATCTGTTTATGTGAACAGCATGTCCGCCGGCAGATCGCGCTTTACTATCTTCTGCGTAAGTCCAGCGTAACGAAAAACAAAATAATCACTTCCTTGGGGCCGGATTTTCAGTCATTAAGCGGTATTTTGTATACTAAGCGGGCTTTCAGTATGCTGGAAAGCGATATTTTTAGGCCTATTGAGCTTTCATTGACGTCTGGATCCGCGCCTGAGCGTTTCTTCGTTTTTAATCCCGCCAGGGATAGAGATGTGAGTATTTATAACAGACAGCAGGCATATCTCTACAGGATAAATAATGGATCATCTGACGGCGGTACTCCGGATAAAGTAACTACTAAGCTGTCTGAAGAAGCCGTTTTAAAGGCCCTTGACGGGCACGAGGGATGGTTTTTTCGGCTTGGTTCGCCGATTGGGCCCGGCTGGGCAATGACTGACAGGCTGCTTGCCGGGCTGAACAGCAGCGACGAAAGAATAAATACGATTTCCCGAAGGTTTGCCGCTAAGCTGCTTTGCGAACACTTTTGTGACCAGTTGCTGCTTGAGGAATATCCCGAGTGGGGAGAGTTTATTTATTTTATGGAGGAGATCCTGAGGACTGTAACTGATGCCGGACTGAAGGCTAGCGTACAACAACTGCTGGATGAAACGCGGATGTTCGTTGAATCCGGGATGACTGAGCTTATGCCGAAGGGGATGCTTGGTTCCAGGCTATCTGAGGACGCGATAAATTATTTTGAAATCGGGCTGGAATCTGTTTACTACGAGCTTCTTAAAAATGCCAGGTATGACATCTTTATACGAAATGCCATTAGAGACCTTTACGGGGTAGAGGCCCCGGTATGTTACATTAAAATACCGGCTGTTTCTATCGCGGACAATGCCGCTTTGGTCGCAATTGAAGAGGGTATTATACCTCGACGGATGAAGTCCGGTACGGGCTATTGTGGATGGGGTATTTTTGAGATAACTCCGCGCGAAAGAGAAAAATCCGTCAGCTACGGGGAAAGCCCGTATGGCGGCATCCATATACGCCACAAAATCAGCGAACGGGACGATATTATACTGGGCGGCAGCCGTCCCCTTGATCTTGCCTACCGCATGCATAAACACCTTGACCGCGGGTGGAATCCTCCCCAAATGCTTACTGCCGAGGAAGAGGTTATAAACAGCGTGCAGCGCCTGCGGTTGGATATCGATCTAATGAAAAAAAGCCGCGGAGAAGCTGTGCGGGAGATCGAAAGATTTTTGCATGACCGCTATTGGCGTTTTAGCACCGGCAGTACGAATTATTACGAAAAATGGGGGCGGGATTATGTTGATAAAAGTAAGCGGATATTAGACCTTATTTATCAACGGCAGGAGGAAGGATGGCCTGGGGCCCGGATATCCGGGATACTCCTTAACGCGGAAACATTGGATGAGGCGTTCCGGAGTTTATTAAATGAACCTGCCGCATCATCGGACAGCGGCCGGAAAATAAATAAGCGCGCAGGGAAAACGGAGGGGATCCTTGATAAATTGAGAAGTATTTTAAATGGTGATCCTGTTGATTCTGATAAAGAACAAATGCCTTTGATTGAAAAAAATGCTCCTGATTGTCGCGATGACGGGGGGGAGGACGTCAAAAAGAGGATAGACCGGATTAACGCGCTTATGATGGTTGAATCCTTCGGTCTGGTGTTATGGGTATGGGGATTCTCCGATGTTTTTGTTTCCGAAGGGTATCCCCGGCTGATGGGGATCTTTTTAACTATGGGTGTAGTATTAGGCGTTTGCCTTGTCCCAGGAGTGGTTTTTAGACTGTATTCTTATGCTATGGATAAACAGCAGAAAACAGACTTGTTCTATAAGACCCTGGAAGTATTGCCGACCCTCGCTTCCGATCATAACGCGTCACGCAAACTTATTGAATTCATCGGGCTTAAAAGTAGCCATCCGATGCTGCTTATCTACTCCGGCTGTGGCAGCAGAGTTCCGCTTTTAGAGGAGATCAAAAATAAGTACCCGCTTATTAAGGCAGTGGGGATAGATTGTTCTTCATATCAGATATCCCTGGCCAGAAAAAGCCTTGGGATTAAAAACGACACTGAGCATATCCGTTTTATCGAAGGTTTCGATTACGCGGGAATTCCTCTGGCTGAAGGCAGTGCCGGAAAAATAGTAGTTGAGTGTATGCAGCATACCTCGTATGTTAACTCGAAAAAGGCCTTTGCCGAATACAGCCGGCTGCTTGATAACGGCGGGGAGTTGATCATAGGTTTCCTCGACTGGAGCCTTTATCTGCATCGTTTATTCAATGCCTGTTTTGGCGTGGCTTCGGGAATTATGCCGCATCTCTGGAAAGAAAAAGATGTGTCTGTGCTGGCCGGAAATAATAATCTCGAAGAAGTGGATAGGATAGCGATTGAATCTATAGGCACGCGCTTTATATTCTACCGGTTCAGACGTTATGACAGGAATACCTCCGTTGAATTCCGGCAGGTCGGTAATAATACCGACGGCGGTAGCGTAAAGGAGCATCGCGTCGCATCTTTTCCCGACGGCGGTAGCGTAAAGGAGCATCGCGTCGCATCTTTGAAAGACGGCGGTAAAGCAGAAGCGTATCGCGTCGCATCCTTACGCGACGGCGGCCAGGTAGCAGTGCTTAAGAAATACGGCGGCGCTAATCTGATCTCGGATAACGGGCAGCAACTGGTATTCTTGATGTGCAGGCATAATTGGGCCTATCCCGCCTGGTGGCTAGGGCTGCGTAAATTAGGCATAAAAAGCGCGGCGGTCATTCATGTCGATTTTCATCATGATCTTTGGCCGAATTTTAATACGATCTGGCTGCCGAGCAATGAGCAGGAAGTGATAGGCCAGGCCGCCGCCAATGAAGTGGATATCAGTAATTTCATTGAGCCGGCTATCCGTCAATCCCTGATCTCGGAAATATACTGGTGCTCGCGGTTCGGCGCCGCTGGCGATCAGGATTTGCCGCTTTTTGAAGGATACGAATATCTGCGGATGCTGGGGAAGGGGCTGGGGCTTGCCAGGCTCCCTGATTTCTCCCAGGGATCGAAACGCCTGATACTTGATATCGATCTGGACTTCTTTGCCTGTTATAAGAGGATGGCGGATGAGAATGGGGTGTATTTCAAAGCGGATATACTGGATAAAGACGATGAATATCGCGGCGTGCTTGTATCTCCGGTCATCCCGGGGGAGAAAGAGCCCAGGCAGATATATTTCGGCAAGCCTGGTTCGCTGAATAGCGAGGAAAATATCAAGGGTGAAATATGTTCTTCTATTAAGAAGGCTGTTCAGACGCTTTCCGCTAAAGGAGTAAAACCAGCGATAGTGACTATTGCCCGTTCCCCTGGATATACTCCCGGATATTTAATTAATTTTATCGCCGATACGCTTCTGGAAGAACTCGTTAAGGGAGCGATAATCCCTCAGGTGTTCCGCTCGCCATTTCTGACCGGCGCCGACGGCGGTCAAACCGCCTCTAAAGACCAAAGGCTGGAGCGGGTAATATTCGATGCATGGTGCCGATTAGTCCGTATAGGAGATATTGAGGAACTGAGAAATATGGATATTGTTGAGTTCTCCAGGCATATAGGCGCTAAGCCGGTTAGAGAAGCGGTGGAATGCGGTGGATTCCGGATCAGCAGCGGTCCAAAGTTATTTACCATTACCAGCAAGCAATGGAGATTGATGGCTGCGGGCCGGCAGGATATTAAGCTAAAAAGAGCCTTAAATGACCATGGAATAGTAGAGAGGCTTATTCGTAATGGCTCGGATTGGGAAAAGAGTAAAAATAATGACATGCTTTATAACGCCGCTAATCCGGACATTAATGGTCCGGGCATGTACTATGTGCGCGCCCCGGGGTATAAATATGATAAGTTCGGATTTTTTCACGAACTATTAGAGTTATTTATCTCAGATGCCGGGTTGGAAGATGCGGCTTTGGCGGACCGCGAAAGACCTGTTCCTCACGCGTCTATAAAAGTGATCGAACACGAGATGCGTTTCGCCGCTTTATTAGGGGATTTTGAATTAGATAAGGTTATTGGGCAATATTCATTCGAGGAGCGGCAATCGTTCCGGTTCAAGGGCGCGGAGGAAATACCGCATATCGAGAGATATTTTAAAGAAGTGGATATGTTGATATTCTCAGCGGGGCATCCGATCAAGCGCTTGCTCGCGAAGGGCCGTCTTCCTGAGACAGTTGAATTCGAAATAGCAAGCCGGGAATTATGGGATAAAGCGCGGGCCGCTGTTATTGATAACACTCCTGTTGCCGGCCTTGACGGCGGCAAAGTTGTTAAGGATAACCGCAGGATCCCGCGCTACGGCGACCCGGATTTCTGGCCGGGTAAGATGCCGGTAACTACCAAAGATCTTTTGAACCTGGGAGTATTAAGGGATACGCAGGGGCGTCCGGTTTGGGATTTCGAGAATATTCTGAAACGATTTATCGATAACGCCTCGCCTGAAACAGTGATCATGCTGCAGAAGCGTTTGCAGAAGCCTTTCCGGACGCATAAAGAGATACTGTATAACCACACGATCGTTAATAGTTTCCTGGATGGGGTTTTGCCGGTTTCATCCGCGGATGTTACAGCGGAATCCAGTAGACAGCAGGCCATTAAGAAGGTAGAAAGGCTGGTTTCATGCATCCGGAAGTTCTCCGAGCTGAAGCGCCAGTATAACCGTGATCTGCGCCGGCTCAGGGGAGGACACTACGGAATAAAGTATTTCGGCAAACTCCATAAATACCGCCATTCGGAGATCTATCCGGAAAATACCCGGGCATTAATGACCGCAGGGGCGGCCGTCTTGATGCTGGCGGAAATACTCGAGAATTTACCTGAAAGCGCGCACCCTGTTATCAACGCATGGCGTAAGCGCATTGAGGAAACGCTGAAGCATCCGGATATAAGCCTGTTCAGGGAACGGGAAGATTTCATCAATATGAGTTTGACCGGTTATCCTGGATTCATGATCAACTTTGAAAAGGCGAAAAAGAAGGCCGGCGAGGAATGCCCGTATTGGTTAGAAGATCTCGAATATCAGATAAGCCAGTTTGACGCCAGGGCGGAAGATGCCAAGATAATACGGGAAACGGCGTGTAAAGAATTTACTTTTCTGTCGGACAGGTTCAAGGACCTCTGGAAACGCATCCCCGCTCCTAATAATAACGGCCCGGTTAAGTATTTCGCTTATAAGTACGCTTTCCTGCGCAGTTTCCCGCATTCGCTCATGCAGAATCCGCTGGCGCAGTTGAACTTTTATTGTTGTATAGCGCTTATGCTGCTTGAGGATGATTGCCGGATGCCTTTGCTGGCAGACAATCCCGGGGTGATCACGCTGGCGGAATACCGTAATCCTTTGCTTATGTTCCGCAGGGTTACGGATAATTCATCGAATAAGGGGATCCAAGGACAGGATGAAGAAAACATAATGGACCGTCTTTTTAAATTGTTGCGTTCCGGCAAAGCTGAAGAAGAAAAGTACGTGGATATCCATCCGGTGAGCATAGAGTTGGGCGGACGTGACAACGCTCTGCTTTTGAGCGGTCCGAACATGGGCGGTAAAACAACCACAGCCCGCGGTGTCGGCATGGCGGTCTTGTTGAGCCAGATAGGTTTACCGTTACCGGCGGAACACGCGCGGCTCTCGGTTTTCAGGAATATCTATATGGTATTCGCTTCGAGACAGGAGCCGTTGCATGAAGGCAGCGGTTACTTCGGAGGGTTGGTGAGCAGTATCGCTGAGATTATCCGTAAGGCCGGCCCTGGGGATCTGGTTATCCTGGATGAGGCGCCTACTGGCACAGACTATCGTGATCTTGTAGCCATCAGTGTTGTCCTTCTGGAAGATATGATCAATACCGGCGCCACTATAGTGGTAACCGGACATCTGAAAAAGGCGTTTGAGATAGTAGCGCGGCAGACAGGGTTGACTCCCTGGCAGCATACAGTGACTGAAGTTGACGGGAAAGTAACTCCTGACTTCGGCCTTGTTTACGGAATTGCCGGGCATAGTTACGCCATAGAGCTGCTGGACGAGGCCGGGATGCCGGAGGGGATCAGTCAGCTCAGCCGCGTATATTATGAGGTCATTACTTCCGGCAAAGAGCGCGAATTACCGGGCATAAGAATACCGGTTGTCAGGTCAACCGCGGTATCAAAAGAAGACGGAAAGGAAGTTACCCCGGATAACCATATGCTGACAGATACACTTTTGACCATATATCAAAACAGATTTTTTAGCAAGAGCGAAGAGCGCTATATAATGGAGAGGTTCGCGGGTTTGTTCAGCGCGGAAGCTGTCGATTTATCCGCAGCAGGCAGGAAACTCCGGCTTACCGGTATCCTGGCGGCTATGGGGGAAGAGCGGCTTGTCTGGTTGTCAAAACAGATAGCGGAATTTAATAATGTCATGCTGGGCATGAAAATGGCGCAACTTGCCAAGCTGATGGCAGGTAATTTTTCCGTGGAAAACGCGCAGCGATCCCTTAAGGATATCCAAAAGATACTGGAAATTATCTCTGCGGAGTTCCCGAACCAGGAAGAAGGCGTGGAAATGGTTTGCGCTCTGCGTGATGTACTGATCCGGTTTCCTGAAGTCCAGGAGTTGATCAAGGATGATAAGGTCGCCGATAAGAATAAAGAAAAAGCAATGGATAGCCTTGTGGAACTGGCGGAATCAGTGGTTGTCCAGATAGACAATAACCTGGGGATCGCCAGGGCAGTTCTGTATTGGGGATTGAGCCCTCCGGATTTTGCCTCCGGCAAAGGTATATTCACGCTCAGAAACAGCAAGCCATTCTTCCCCCCGGGTGTCCCGTCTTTCTTCAGGAGATTCGCCGAACCTTTCCTCGCCTCAGCGATAAAACAATCATTTGCCACAGATACCGGTAAACCGCTGGTGGTGATCACCGGGCCTAATTCCAGCGGTAAAACAGCCATGCTTTTTAATTGCTGGCTGAACGCGTTGTTCGCGGTAAGGGGTTTCTATGTGTCCGGCAACCTGGAGATCGGCGGGTTTGACAGGGTTTTCTCGTTCTTCGGCGGATATGACAATGTTACCAAGGGCGAAAGCTACTTCTTTAATGTAATTAAGCGTTACAGCGTGATCATGAGCCAGGTCACCCCTGACAGCCTGGTTATCTTGGACGAAATGCACGGCACGGATAATTTCGAGCTGGCGGCTATTCAATGCGCGGTCCTGCATTATCTGGCCGCGTTGAACTGCACGGTTATATTCAATACCCACATCAGAGACGGATTGGAAGTAGTGGCGCGCCACGCGCCGGTCGCTTTTTGGAAAACGGA
This sequence comes from Candidatus Omnitrophota bacterium, assembly GCA_023227985.1. NCBI lineage: Bacteria > Pseudomonadati > Candidatus Omnitrophota > Candidatus Omnitrophota bacterium. Next base: position 19,620 of record JALOCB010000018.1, read on the forward strand.
TGTCGAGCTTGATGCCGCCGAGTCCAAGCTTATCCCGCAATATACCGTGTCTCCTGACCCCGGCCTGGAAAGCCAGAGTTTCGGCCTGGTTATCGCCGGACGCTGGATGTCTGCGGGTCAGCAGGCCAGGGCGCTGGAAATATTCCGCGGGCTTTCCGAAGGTACTTTTAACAACGCCGGCGGCGCCGGTCTCGAGAGAATGACTATTGATGAATGCAAACAAAAACTGTTGGCAGATATGTTGGAGATCAAAGAAGAAAATTTATCTTTGTGCGAATTAATGGGCAAAGGGGCGGTTGTTTTATCCGCGGGTGATTTTGTGACTTTTGAAACTGAGATTTATTCCGGCATAATAAGTAAAGTCCGGAATATTCAAGATAAGATAAGCGAAATAAGAAGCCTGCCGGCAGTGTTAGGTTTTGTCGAACCAGATATTAAACGAAAAGCGGATGTTTTTTTGAAAAATATCGCGGAGGAATTCGCGGTGGATAAGGTTGTAATCATTTTTGGGGTTTTTGGATATGACGATTTTAACTATTCGTACGGGCTAACCAGAGAAGAATTAATCGCCTTTTATATGAATAGTCGCGAGAGAACGAATTCAGATATGGAAACCGCGGTGACGGGACATGGATATTGGGAAGATAATGAAGACGCGGCTATTAAGATAGTTATCGGGCGTTCAGCAGAGAATATGAAAATAAGCGGGATGTTAACCGGGGCGGATCAAGAAAAGTTGATGGATTGGATAAATACCCGTTTTGTTTCCGGGGAAACCCCTTGGGTAGAAATAAAGAATTTCATGCGAGACAATCAGTATTCCGCTTTTGACCGGTTTATGATGTTATTACGACATAACGGCGGTCTTGATATGTTAAGAATAGTTATATTGCCGAATATATTGCAAGTAATCCCGTTTTATGAAGAAGTCAAAAAGAGCAGTGAAAGATCCGCGGTGGAAAAAATGATAAAATGGCTTAATTCCGGATATAAAAACGTTCTTATGAATGAGATCGACACATTTTTAGATATTCTCAGGGCGGGAACAGATTTTCAGTCCAGGGAGATCACTTCCTATGTTCAAAATAGAGTTATGTTATTTCAGGATGAGGCAGTAGCAAAAGGGCTGGATTTCGAAGCTAATTTGATCGATATGGAACTTGTGATTGCCCGGTGCGATCTTAATCTTTTAGGAGTTGTAATAGATAATGTTATACAAAACGCGATCAAATATACGGAAAAGGGAAAAATCACAGTTATTTTGAGCAAGGACTACCAAGAGCCGGGAGATCAGGAATGCGCCGTAATAGAAGTTATAGATACCGGCATCGGTATACCTAAGGATGAGCAAGGAAAAATATTTACCAGGCACTATCGAGCCAGCAATGTGGGGGATATCCATGGAACAGGCATTGGTTTGGACGCGACCGCTTATATAGTCTCGACTATGCTGGGTAAGATAAAAATAGACTCTGATCTGAACAGGGGGACAAATTTAAGGATTGAATTGCCATTGGCTAAGGAGAGCGAAACAACTTATCGCGTTGACGGCGGGATCGCGTCGGATGATGAAGAATCGCTTGCCTTTCTCAAGAGAAGGTTGTGGAAAGAGTTGTTTAAGGGCAAATTCCGCGACGCGCGGCTTTCCTGGGAATTGATGCGTTTTATCGATCGCCAGTATTTTTTTGAATGTCTGCCATTCAAAGAAGGGTCATTGATCTCCGTAGAGGGCGCGTATATAGCATTTGCTGATTCCATAGCCAAATCGTATAGCGGTAAGGTGGTTGAAGTGGGAATCGGATCGGAAACAATTGTAGCTCGCCGGTTAGCTGAAAAAGGCAGGCAAGTTTTTGCTACTGACGTATATAAAGCAAAGTACTTAGAGGATGATAGTTTCAAGTTTATCCTGGATAACATCAAAAATCCTAATCGTTCGATCTACGAAGGGGCGTCGCTTATCTATGCGTTGCATCCTTATGATGAAATGTGGAAACCGATGGCGGAGATGGCGTTGAGCGTCGGAGCATCATTGGCGATCATGCCTCTTGTTTGGGACGAGGATTATGTGGAATTGCGGGATTATCCTTTGCGAATGAGCCTGTTCTTAAAAGGAGGGCATTATCCGGGATTTATCTTGTATGAGCCGTTTCGCTCCGGATCCCGCGAGCGCGACGGCGGCGGAATTGGTCAAAAAGAATTGGATAAACGGGATAAGGATGTTTTGAGTGATATTTCTATCTTGATCCAAAGCTATGTTTTTCAGGAAGGCCTTCTTGATTTCCGCGCCCTGGATGCGGAATCCAGAAAACAGGCTGAGGCGCAACAGAAAATACTTGAAAAGGTCAATGGGGAATCTTGGATAAAGTTTGCCGTAGCTGCCCTGAAGAGAATGGAAAAATCGGTCGAGGGGCAGATTTTTGTAATGACAAAAGTTATACCTCAATTTCTTCTTGATCGGGGGCCGTATCAGAGGGCGATATGCCGGGCGTTCCTGGCTACTGAATCAGGGAAAGAATTTAACGATCAATTGACAGAAATCCTTCTTGCCAATACACGGCGTTCGGCCAATAGGCCGCACACCATAGGCGTAAAGTTTAATTACCGTTTTATTTGGATTGTGTTGTCGCTATTTGATGCGCATTGGTTGAATTATATACATATCATACGGATAGTAAAGGCGTTTTGCCGTGAGAGTAATGACCGAATGAATATTCTGGATATGGGGTGTGGAGTTCTTAGCCCGTTGGTTTGCGGGGCGCTCGGCGGCGCGCAGGTGAATTATACCGGGCTGGATATCGACCCGGTTTTAACGGCGTTCAATGGAAGAACAGCGAGGATCTTAAGAAGAAGGAATAACGGATTTTTGACCGGGTTGGCGGGGAAGATGCCGTTAACCGATGAAAGCGTTGATGTGATTATAATTGGTTCGGCTGAGGCCGATATGCGTGAAGTCAAAAGAGTGCTTAAACCTTCCGGGATCGTGGTTTTGACTTGCCACGACCTGGAAACAGTGCATTTCATTTATCTGGCTATGTTGAACAAAGCTGGATTTGAGATAATCGAGGAAGGGTTTTCTTCCCCTATGAGGCACACCTTTATCCTGGCCGACAAATCCGTAAACGGCAAGACTCAGGCTTTGTCGATAAACGTGGCGGAGGGATATAAAGGTATTACCTTGGAAGCGATTATCGATCAGAGGAAGACAGAGCAAAATAAGTTTATGTTCGGCTGGATTTTGTCAGGGCTCTGGCTGGTTGTTGCCCCGGGAATGATTTTTCATGATTTTAACCTGTTTTTAATCCCTATACAGTTGTTCTGCTGCCTGGGGATTTCTTTTGTAGTAAGCGGGCTGCCGCTGCCTAACATTACCAGTGATCGTTTTAAGGCGATTTCCCGGAATAAGGAAAAACTCCGGCAAGCTGAAGGAAGACAAAGTGAAAATACCGACGGCGGATGCGCTTATTCCATCGCGTGGTGGCAGTTGTTATACTATTGTCCGTATGGCATCCCTCATGAGACCGGCCATTATCTCGCGTACAGGATCTTAGGTGAAAAAGCAAGTTTTGTGATTTTTAATGAAAGCTGTTTTTTTCTCGGGAAACCTGGTGTTTGGGGCGATATCAGCGGCCGGACACAATTGCAGCGGTACAAGAGAGAATGGTTTATAACGTTTATGGGTCCAGCCGCTGACCTGATAATGGCTTTTACGCTCATTTGTATTGGGGCGCATAACGGGTTTTCTCCATGGATCTGTTTTGTGATTATCTCTCCGTTATTTATATACCTGGGGCTTGTAAATCTTTTCACACGGGAGAAAGGAAGCGATGGCGCGAGATTATGGGAATTGGATGGGTTGATCGAATGGGAGAAAGAGCATCCGTCTGAAATGATCCGTGGTCCCAGGGGGATAATTGTTCGTTTGATCACCGACAGCGGTATGCCCCGTAAAACAATTGAACCGGATGAGCGGGAGCATAGTGAGGATAAAAGCCTCGTGGTAATAGATGAATTGTCGCAGTGCGCGGGAAGGGATGTTACTCCGTATGAGGGCGTTGAGTGGCTGGATGATATAAAATTCTGCGGGGATAAGGATTTTCCCGAGCTCGTTGATTATTTTGATTTTTTGAGTGATTATCATTACGACGAAGAGGATAAAGAAGATCCGGTTTTGCGGGTTTACGGCAATACGCTGCATTTAAGCACTCCGGTAGGAGATTATTCTGTACGCAGATTAGGCCCCGGCCGGGTGGAAATAAGGAGAATAAAAGAGATCCTAAAGTTGGTTGTGGACCGCCCGGCGCCGGGAGAAGAACAACCTTCCCATTTCCCTAAACAGTTTTTTTTACAAGCGAAGAAATACGAACAGGATAACGCGGATTTTGACGGCGGCAGCAGAGAAAAAAAGTTTATATCCACCTGTGGCAATTCGGGGATTGGGAAGAATGTCCGGCTGTTGGATTTGAGGAAAGTGAAAGAAAGCCTCGGTGCTTTGAATATCGTTTCTAATATCCCGCAGGCGGCCTTTGAGGCTGAATCGGATATGTTATTAGAGGCTTATCGCTACGTGAATATGCGGTTGGATAGCGTTGAGCCGCTGAGGGCCGAGGATCTGTTGGAAATAAATCTTTTGCTTACCGTGGGCGGAAACCGTTTTGTCTATCCATATTACCGGCAATTCATTTCAAGAACCCGCGGTTCGTTTTCCCGCTCTATCGGCCCGGTATGGGAATGGTACCGGCGTCATGAATCGTCACCGCCAGTGGAAAAGGCCGCAGGTTTAGCTGCCAGAATGATGTTAAGTCAGCCGAATCTTTTTGAGGACGGCAATCATCGCAGCGCGGCTGTTGTTATGGCGCTGATATTGTTAAAAGAAGGCAACGCTCCCTTCATCCCTAATAAGAGTAATATTAAAGCGCTTCTTAGTATTACCGGGGCTATCCAATCACTTAAACGCGATTCTTTTGTCCATATCTTACCTCTTCTTATTTATCAAGGCAGGCTGGGCAGGTTCTTAGATAATAATACCAGCGAAGCATTTCTTATCCCGGAATACGGTTCTTCCCGGGATGAAGGTGCTAATATTCTTTGGGATGGAGGGGATAATGATCGGTGCCCTATATTAAATGAAGTGTTCTTAGCCGCGTTGGATACGGTAGATGAATCGGGAAATACGATCGCATATAATGGTTTGGTTTTGATCGACCGCGAGGCAATTGAATTCTTGAGGCAGGACCCGGGATCTTACCGGATAGGTATGGATTGCGGAGGTCCGCAGTTCAAGCCTCTTTCGAAAAAAGAAGATGATCTTGTTATCAATATCAGCGAAATCGGCTGTATCCGGATAAGCAGCGAAACAGTGAAGTGGCTCATGTTTGTTAAACGCAAGATCCTGGTAAGCCGCGATGCGGCATCCAAGAAGTTGAAGACTTCCTTTGTCAGGGCTGATGATTGTTCCGACGGCGGGGTATTGGAGTTGAGTTTTGCCATCGGCGCCCGCGGGCGCAGGATGTGCGTGGACAGCGCATGTTGTTTCCTGAAGCCCGGCCCGGAAGGGGAAATATTGCGGCATCCGGAAATAGTGGAAAGATTGCGCGAGATATATGGGTATTCGTCCAAGATAGTCAGGAAAGAAGCGATTATCGGTTTCTTCCCTTACAAAATCGATCCGGCGGCGAGGTATGAGAAGGAAAGCGTAATAAATTGGGAAGAGTATCATTGCGCCTGTAGCGCCTTGCAAATATTATTCGATTATCCTGCCGGGAAGGGCTTTACGTTATACGGCCAATGCTCAATATGGGATAAACAGCCGGACTTATGTTCCCAATACCCCGGCCGCAAAGAGATGTGTATTTATGAAGAGTTTTTATATTTCGGCCTGGATTTTCATTATCTGCTGGAGCGTTCTGTTGTGCGGGAGGAAAATGTTGTCTCAAATCTATCCGCTATTCCGGAAGGCAGGGGAGGGATATATTTTACGAGAAACGCATTTATGGAGCTTGAATCGCTTGCTTCTGAAACTACGGTGTATTTTTTTTCTGAGATTAGAGGGGAATTCTTCATTTTTGAGCCGGCTCATGAAAAAGATGTCAGCATCTATCCCCATAATTCACTATCGGATGGAGGAGAAGAAAAAGCTGTATTAAAAGGTTTATTATTCGGGAAAGACGGGAAGAACATTCTTATCCCGCTTGACGGGAACGAAGAGAAAAATTTCGACCGGCTGGCCGAATACCTTAAGACTGCCTGGAATATTCCTGATTTGCGAGTTTATGACGAAGAACATAATGCATTGTTCTATAATTACATCGATTCACTGTTGTTTGGCGGACAGGAGATGTATAATCCCGAAAAAGAGAACCTGGCCGCGGATACGTTTCGAACTCGTGAATTGGGAAATATCAGCGTGAGCATTTTCGGGGATTTTATGCTCGCTGGCTTGCTCAGTCAGTGGGTGGAGTCAATACGCGAAAACGACGAATTTACATTTGAAGCTTTTGTGCGCGATATAAGCGTTTATTTCAGGCTCAACGAATGCCCGGAATTATCCGGAAAATTCGAATATCCGCGGATAGTCTCTCCTCAAGCCAGCGGCATACCTTTAAACAAATACCGGGATTTTGAGCTTGGCAATGACCCGAAAGGCAGGATCTGGATGATCTGTTCCTGGAATACTCTTCCCCGGCATTGGCTGGATGGGCGCATCCCTGAATTCTGGCGCCTGGCTATGGTAGAGGATGGTAAAGAAACAGTATTGTACTCCAAGGAATCCGCTTTACCCGGGGAAGAAGTGCGCGAGGCGTCTTTATCATTCCTTGGGGATTATTTGATTATCATCAAGAATACCTGCTTACAGGTTCTCCGGCTCGATACTAAAACGTTGATAATGGAAATAACCCGTTTTTCCGCAGCCGACGGCGGACAAAAAGAAAAATACCAATTATTGCTAAAAGCCCGGGAAAATCCCTATGTTTCCACGAAATACGTGACCCGGGGGCTTACGCTGGCCGATGCATACTTCCAAAAACACAGGGATTATTTTGAAGGTAGTATTGTGGACCATTTGGAACAAATCAATATGAAAGACGCCGGGGGAAAGAAGGTGTTGTTGGTCGGCGTGGGCGCCGGGGTGATCGTTAAAGATATACGGGACGCATTCCCTTCTTTGGAGTTGGATTTTATTAATAAAGAAAAGATTGTTATCCCGCGCTGGGAGTTCCCCGGTAATATGCGTTTTAAAGACCCCGAACACAAGAAAAAAGAATTGTATGACTTTCTGGATTATTTCCGGAGCGGAATAACTATTTGCGATATAGATCGGGGATTGCCTTTTGACGACGGCATATTTTCCGGGGTGATAGTGGCTAACAGCGTTGAAGAGTATATAAAAGACAAAGAGAATCTGTTCGGGGAGGTTAAGCGCGTTCTTGCGCCAGACGCCGCGGCGTTTTTCAGCACGCTGAGCGGGTTTCGGATCGACGGCCAGCGGACCGACGATTTCTTTGCAATGCTGGGGAATGAATACCGGTACCGGGCTTATTGCTCTTCCGGGAAGGAGGGATGTTTAAAGGTGACCAATAGTCATCCTCGAAAGCCGTTCCCGCCTTTGGAATTAGTGAAAAGAAAAAGCGCAAAGGCTTTTATTGATATTGCCGAAAGCCCGGAAGTATTTACTTGTTATTATCGGCTCCAAGAACAGCCCTGGGATTCCGCCCGCGGTTACGCCGATGGCGGGATGGCGGATCAGTTGTGCCTTGACTGTAAAAGGGTTAATTTCAACGGAACAATCATAACCCGTAGCCGTTGTGTTGACGGCGCGTGCTGTTTCTTTAAAACGAATGAGGCCGGCATAAGTTTATCCTATCCGGCGGACTGGATATCCCGCAGTGAATCCGCGATCGTATTCTCGATCTTTGATAAGGCACAGGGGGATCCTGTATTTTCTCTGGAGACAGCTTTCCCCTGTCCGGGACTCCAGATCGTTTTTGAATATTCCGGCACCGGTGGCTTGAGTTTATCTACTCGATGTTCAATATATGAATACCGCCCGGATATCTGCCGCGTGTTCCCTCGTCTTAAGGAAAAAGGCCGGTGCCCGTATGAAAATTTGATGCTGCGGGCGATACCGTTCCGGTATGCTTTAAGTATGGAGGTTTTTAATGATCCGAATATCATTTCCGGGTTCAAAGATCTCGAATCTGCTTATGGCGGTGTTTATTTTACTTCTAAAGCAGAGGAAATGCTCCGGGCCAGGGTTGCGACGGCCAGGGGAGAGCATATCCCCGGAGGCGACGGGAGATATGTCTTGTTTTCTCCGGTCGGCGATAAAAACGTAAATTTTTCCGACGGCGGCGAGTATGAGATAGAAGCCGAGCGCAAGGCCGATTCGATCAGGCGCATACTTCAGGATAATGGTTTCAGCGGCGTTCAGGAAATAAAAGTGTTGCGCGGATTGTTCTGTAAATCGTTCGATGAAGTTTTGGTTGCGCGCGCCGACGCGTGCCAGGGGGGCGTTATCCGCCAGCTTATAATCAAGGATTGCCGTGATTACAGCTATGAAACTTTTGTGCCTGCGCTGTTGGAGCGGTTTGGTTTTAAAAGCCAGCGGCTTATTACTGTCGCCAAAGGTTATATGATCCTCGAATATGCCCGGGGTATGACTTTGGATGAGTTTTATTCTTCTAACGCAAAAGCGCTGGCCTTGCGGCCGTATTGCCTTGGTTTTTCTTCCGGCCTTGGCGAAGCGGCGCTTGCTTCTTTTCTTGTCGGTCTGGGCGATCGTAAGCCGGATAATCTGGTTATGACGTCCGTTCCGGGTGAAATCCCGGCGCGTATCGTCAACATCGACAACACCAGCGCTTTTGCCATACGCGATCCAGGGGATTTTTTCGAGCAGAAACGCATGTTCGCTGATTTTATCGCGGCGGCAGGCATTGCCGGATCTTTGCATAAAGAAAGCCTGGCGGAATACCGCCGGGCGTTTTGGCAAGCGATGGAGCTTAAACTTTCAGAAGTCCGAAGGGGCGAGGGGCTTGTCCGGGGAAGCGACGATATATCATATCTTAGGCCGTATAAGTGGGCGTACGACAAGATAAAAAAAGCGGATGGGCTTATCAAAGAATTCGCTGACGGTGGAAAAGAAACGCGGCGGGAAGTGCCCCGCGATCTTGAGGCGGCGATCATTGGTTTTGACGGAGTAGTCTTTGATACGGCCAGCGTACAAGCGGTGGCATTGAATTGCGCTTTTAAAGCTAATAACGGGTTTGTCCGTGAAATAAACTTTCCGCAGGACGATATTTTTCGTGTGCGCGATGTCGGCGGCTGGAAGAATTTCGCGGCGCAAAAAAAAGGCGCGCGAAAGAATTTTTATCTCGGGCGCGACGGCGGCGAGGACTTCGCGTTGTTCTTCGAACTGATGGATGCCGCTATCCGCGTGAAATGGTGGGGAGACATTAGTGTTATCAGGGGAAACCATAATCATCCGGGCCTTACGATAGCCAGGATAACCGATAATGTGGATCCGGAATATAACTGTATAGCCTGGTCGGTGCTGATAACCGATGAGTGGCTCGGGAAGTATTGGATGGATTATGATGAGTTTTATAAAGAGTACGGATATTGCCGGACCGAAAACGAAAGCGAAGCGGTAATCGCCGTGTATGAGCTTAACGGGAAGGTCAAGCATGCCGCCCGCAGATATTCCGCCCACTGGTGGGAAAGCAAAATGGGGACTGATTACCGGGTTTTGCATACGCTGGAAGAACTGAGCGGCGGCATCTACGGGGAGGTGGCCCGCTTCTATGCCCCGGTAATAAATGACGGTGGGCGCAATAATAAAGATGGCTGGCAGACCCGCGAACTTTACCGTTATCGCGTCCATTGTTCGGACAATGAGTTCTTTATTCAGGTGACGTTGCGTGAAAAAGCTAACAGGAAATTATTGTGGGCTGACCTTTACTGCGGTAAATCAAGGGTCGGTTATGCCCGGTTTGAGGTCATAAGCCATTATAATGCGGTTGTTCAGTATACCCCGTATCCTCCGATATCCATACGGTCGCATTTTATCAGTTCCTACCGG
>JALOCB010000019.1 GCA_023227985.1 Candidatus Omnitrophota bacterium
GAATCACCGGTAAACGCGGACCTGGTTACGCCTGTGCCTGATTCCGGCACCTGCGCGGCTTTGGGTTACGCCCATGTCTTGAATATCCCGTATGAGATGGGTTTGATCCGCAACCATTATATCGGCAGGACATTTATCCAGCCCAACCAGGTGCAGCGCGATTTCCGGGTGCGGATAAAGCTTAATCCGGTGAATTCGATCTTAAAGGATAAAAAGGTCGTGGTGATTGAGGACTCAATCGTGCGCGGCACTACCAGCAGGGCCAGGGTCAAGGCGATCCGCCAGACCGGGGCAAAAGAGGTGCATATGCGGGTCAGCTGCCCGCCGCTGATCAGCCCGTGTTTTTACGGCATAGATTTTCCGACTAAAAAAGAGCTGATCGCCGCCAAGCACAGTATTGACTGGATCCGTGATTTTATCGGCGTGGACAGCCTTAAATATTTAAGCAAAGAAGGGATGCTGGCGGCAATGCCGCTTCCCAAGGAAAGCTTCTGTACCGCTTGCTTTGACGGAAGGTATCCGTCGCGGCTTCCTCAAAAGATATCTAAGCGCATATTGGAGTAAAAACTATGGCAAAATTCATATTCGTTACCGGAGGGGTGATCTCAAGCCTGGGCAAAGGAATTGCCTCGGCTTCCATTGGCAGGATCCTGGAATCGCGGGGATTGAAGGTTACTTTAATGAAGCTCGACCCGTATATCAACGTCGATCCCGGGACAATGAACCCTTACCAGCACGGCGAGGTTTATGTCACCGAGGACGGGGCTGAAACAGACCTGGACCTGGGGCATTATGAGAGGTTTACTCACGCCAAACTGACCAGGTTAAATAATTTTACCAGCGGCCAGGTTTATAACAGCGTTATAAGCAGGGAGCGCAGAGGCGATTACCTGGGCAAGACCATCCAGGTCATCCCGCATATCACCAACGAGATAAAAGACAGGGTCAAGAAGGTCGGCGCTGCTTCTGACGTGGATATAGTGCTGGTGGAGATCGGCGGGACAGTCGGCGACATCGAAAGCCTTCCTTTCCTGGAGGCGGCCAGGCAGTTCGGCCTGGATATGGGAAGGGAGAACGTCCTGTATATCCATTTGACCCTTGTTCCTTATATTAAGGCAGCGGATGAGCTGAAGACCAAGCCATCACAGCACAGCGTGGGCACATTGCGCGAGATCGGGATCCAGCCGGATATCCTGATCTGCCGGACGGAAAGGGCCCTGTCCCGGGAGATCAAAGAAAAGATATCGCTTTTCTGCAATATCCGTCCGCAGTCGGTCATTGAATCCAAAGACGCCCCGACCATATACCAGATACCTTTGGATTTCAAGAACCAGATACTGGACGAGATAATCCTCAGCCATTTCCAGTTGATCTGCAAAAACACGGAATTAAAGGAATGGCAGGAGAATGTGGTGGAAAAACTGCTTAACCCCCAGAAGAAGATCTGTATCGCCCTGGTGGGTAAATATATCGGCTTGCAGGACGCCTATAAATCGATCTATGAGGCCCTGGTGCACGCCGGGATCGCCAATAACACAAAGGTAGAGATCAAAAAGATAGATTCGGAGGAACTGCAAAAGGATAATGCCGGGGATATGCTGAAGGACGTCTGCGGGATACTGGTCCCCGGAGGCTTCGGCTACCGCGGGATCGAGGGAAAGATCAAGGCAATACGATACGCCAGGGAGAATAACATTCCCTTCCTGGGATTATGCCTGGGAATGCAGTGCAGCGTCATCGAATTCGCCAGGAATGCCTGCTGTATGAAAGAGGCCAATTCCACGGAATTCCGCAAGAGCCGCTATCCGGTGATCAGCCTTTTGGAAGAGCAGGCCGATGTCGAAGACAAAGGCGGGACAATGCGTTTAGGCGCGTATCCCTGCAGGCTCAAGCCAGGGACCCTGGCCGCTAAAATGTACCGCAAAACATCCATTACAGAGCGCCACAGGCACAGGTATGAATTCAACAATAAATACCGCAAGGCCCTGGAAAAGAAGGGTATGGTTTTTTCCGGGATATACCCCAAGGATAACCTGGTGGAGATAGTCGAGCTTAAGAATCATCCGTATTTCATCGCGGTGCAGTTCCATCCGGAATTCAAATCCAAGCCTGATGCCCCGCATCCGTTATTCCGGGGCTTCATAAACGCGGCGGGGCGGTTATCAACTCAAAGCAAAAGCGCCCCAAAGGAAAAATGAAAGCCATATTAGCGTTAGAAGACGGGAAAATATTTCACGGTAAGTCCTTCGGAGCCAGCGGGGAAAGCTATGGCGAGGTGGTCTTTAACACCGGGATGACCGGTTACCAGGAAGTGATCACTGACCCGTCATATAAAGGACAGATCGTGGCAATGACCTATCCGTTAATCGGCAATTACGGGATAAACAATGAAGACGGGGAATCGCGCAAGTCTTTTCTGGAAGGCTTTGTGGTCAAGGAATACAGCAAGGTGGCCAGCAACTGGCGCAGCGTCAAATCCCTGGGCGATTACTTGAAGGAGAATAATGTCCTGGGTATTGAAGGAGTGGATACCCGGGAACTGACCCTGCATATCCGTCAGCTCGGCGCAATGAAGGCTGTCCTGTCCACCATTGATCTGGATGAGCAAAGCCTGGTGAGAAAGGCCAAAGGCTCCAAAGGATTGATCGGAGTGGACTTGGTCAAGGAAGTAAGCATTGATGAGAAATATAACTGGAAGCAGAATGCCAAGGCCAAGAAGCTCTTTAAAGTGGTGGTGATCGATTGCGGGGTAAAATACAATATCCTCCGGCAATTAGAGGCCAGCGGATGCCAGGTGATCGTGGTGCCGGCCAGCACTACTTCCGGAGAGATAATGAAGATGAAGCCTGACGGGTTATTCCTTTCCAACGGCCCGGGAGACCCGGCAGCAGTGGATTATGTGGTCAATACCACCAGAAAACTTTTAGATAAACTGCCGATCTTCGGTATCTGCCTGGGACATCAGATGCTCGGCCAGGCTTTCGGCGCCAAGACCTTCAAGCTTAAATTCGGGCATCATGGTTCCAACCATCCGGTTAAGGACCTGAAAACCGGCAAAGTGGCCATTACCGTGCAGAATCACGGGTTTTGCGTGGATATGGAGACCTTGAATAAGAAGGATGTGGAGATTACCCATATAAACCTTAATGATAATACCCTGGAAGGTATGCGCCACAAAAAACTTCCGATATTTTCCGTGCAATATCATCCTGAGGCAGCGCCTGGGCCGCATGACGCCGCGTATTTATTCAAAGATTTCGTAAAACTGATGAAGAAGAATGCCTAAACGTACAGATATAAAGAAAATATTGATCATCAGCTCCGGGCCTATTGTCATCGGCCAGGGCTGTGAATTTGATTATTCCGGGACCCAGGCCTGCAAGGTCTTGCGCCAGGAGGGGTATGAGGTTATCCTGGTTAATTCCAATCCCGCGACCATTATGACTGACCCGCAGACCGCGGACAAAACCTATATTGAGCCGATCACCGTGGATATGGTGGAGAAGATCATCGCCAAGGAACGTCCGGATGCACTTTTGCCTACGTTGGGCGGGCAGACTGCCTTGAATACTGCTGTGGGCCTGGCTGAAAAAGGCGTTCTGAAAAAATACAAGGTTGAAGTTATTGGCGCGGATATAAAGGCGATCAAAAAAGCCGAAGACAGACAGCTTTTCAAGCAGGCGATGCTTAAGATCGGCCTGGACTTGCCGAAAAGCAGCAAGGCCTATACCCTTAAAGAGGCTATGGATGTTGTTACCAAGATAGGTTTCCCGGCGATCATCCGTTCGAGTTTTACCCTTGGCGGAACAGGCGGAAGCGTGGCCTATAATATCGAAGAATTTAAAGGATTAGCCAAGCACGGCCTGGAATCTAGTATGATCAGCGAGATCCTCATTGAGGAATCAGTCATCGGCTGGAAGGAATTCGAGCTGGAGGTTATGCGGGATAAGAAAGACAACGCGGTGATCATCTGCTCGATCGAGAATTTCGACCCTATGGGCGTGCATACCGGCGACAGCATTACTGTAGCTCCGATCCAGACCCTGACTGACCGGGAATACCAGAAGATGCGCGACGCGGCTATTGCCTGTTTGCGCGAGATCGGCGTGGAGACCGGCGGATCGAACGTGCAATTCGCGGTGGACCCCAAAACCGGCAGGATGGTGGTCATTGAGATGAACCCGCGGGTATCCCGCTCATCTGCCCTGGCTTCCAAGGCCACCGGCTTTCCGATCGCCAAGATCGCCGCGAAATTAGCCGTGGGTTATACCCTGGATGAGATACCCAATGACATTACTAAAGAAACGCCTTCCTGCTTTGAGCCTTCGATAGATTATTGCGTGGTTAAAATACCGCGGTTTACCTTTGAGAAATTCCCCCAGTCGGATAATACCCTGACTGTATCGATGAAATCCGTGGGCGAGGCGATGTCCATTGGCCGGACTTTCAAGGAGGCCCTGCAAAAAGGACTGCGTTCTATGGAGATCAAGAAATACGGGTTGGAAAGCATCCTTTTTAAAGACCTCTCGGATATAAAGGCGGATAACGCGGTATGGGAAGAGCTGCGCGCTAAATTAATGACCCCTAATGCCGAACGTTTATTCTATATTGGAGACGCTTTCAGGCTGGGGATGACTGTGGAGCAGATCCATGGCCTCAGCAAGATTGATCCCTGGTTTTTGTTCAATATAAAAGAAATAATCGAATTAGAAAAAGTCCTGAGCAAGAATAAAGATTCCGTTACCAAAGAACTTATGGTTAACGCCAAGGAAATGGGCTTTAGCGACCGGCAACTGGCAAAGCTCTGGGCAAAAGACGAAGCCGATGTTTATCTCCTGCGAAAAAACTTCCAGATCAAGCCGGAATTCAAGCTGGTGGATACCTGCGCCGCGGAATTCAAGGCAGCCACACCTTATTATTACTCGACATACGAGCCGTAAAATGGTATAATTCCTCCAATAGTCACAAAAGAAGGGGTGACGGTTGGAGCTGAAAACATAATATCGCAAGGCAACTCTCAAAAGGGTTGCCTTTTTTGTTTTCGCGGGTCCTGGCAAGGCATTAATTCAGTGAGGCTGTGTCAGTCGCTCGAACATTCCTCGGCCTTCGGCCTGGCACCCGGTCGTATAGTAACGGCCGGTGTAGCCTTGTGGCTTACGGAAACCGCTTGGTGACACAGCCCCACTGGTTCTTACGCCAAACGCACCTTGTTGTCTGCTAAAGCTCAGGGAATAAGAAATAGTTTTTGTTTATCGATAAGTCCTATATGGCGAAAGGCTGTATAGGACTTTTTATTTTGAGTTAGATTTGGCGAGTTTTTACGTCTATTAGTAGTGGGAGGCAAAGAAGAAGTTGACAATACACTAAAAATAGTGTAGACTTGAAATGGACGAAAAGACGGGATACGAAATACTATTTTATAAAACAGAAACTGAAAAAAGCCCAGTAAGAGAGTTTTTGGATGGCTTGCCTTCGAAGGCGCGTTCTAAGATATTAAGATGGTGTGAAAGGCTATCGGTGTATGGGCCTGATCTGCCTCGGCCATATGCCGATACTGTAAGGGGTAAGATCCGCGAATTGCGGGTTATATTCGCTTCAACTCAATATCGGCTGTTATATTTCTTTTCCGGTAAATATATTGTTGTAACGCATGGGTTTATTAAGAAAACGGATGAAGTCCCTTCGAAAGAGTTAGAAAAAGCAATAAATATAATGCGGGACTTTGAAATAATGATCAGGGAAAGAGGTGTTGAGATATGAGAGGAGTAGAAAGGTTTTCTGATTATCTTAAAGAGCAATTGAAAGACGAAGAATTCCGCAATAATTTCGAAGAAGAAGGTGTTTATGCGGATTTGGCGATCCAGGTGGCGAAATTAAGGGAAAAAGAAGGCTTGAGCCAGGCGCAGTTGGCTAAGATACTTAAAACTACCCAGCAAACTGTTTCCCGCCTGGAGGACCCCGGCAATAACAGTCTTTCTTTGGCAACACTTTTAAAACTCGCTCGCGCATTTCGTAAAAACCTGAAAATCCAGTTTGTTTAATAAGAATAAATTAGATTCCTTTACTTCTTGTATTAAAGGTGTATAATAACCCTATGCCTAATACTATTAAGAATGTTGTGCCAGCAGAACCCAATTTGACTTTTTTCGGCCTGGGGATAGCCCCTAAGATCCTGGAGATCTTGGAGAAGAACAAGTTTAAGACCCCTACGCCGATCCAATTTAAAGCTATTCCCATCGGTTTAGAGGGTAAGGATATAATGGGTATTGCCCAGACCGGGACCGGTAAGACCCTGGCCTTTGCCATACCGGTGATTCAGCGCCTGGCCCAGAAGACCGGGAATTGTATGGTCCTGGTGCCTACCCGTGAGCTGGCCCTTCAGGTGGATGAGACCTTCCGCAAGATCGCACCACTGTTTAAGATGAATACCGCGGTATTGATCGGCGGAGCTCCTATGGAGCCGCAGGTACGCCAATTGCGCGCTAATCCCAGGGTGATCATCGCTACTCCGGGAAGGCTGCTTGACCATATGAGCCAATGGAATGTGATGCCCAATGATGTGAATATCCTGGTTATTGATGAAGCGGACCGTATGCTGGATATGGGATTTGCCCCGCAGATCGAGAAGATCTTGAAATTCCTGCCTAAAGACAGGCAGACTATGCTATTTTCGGCGACTATGCCGCAGACGATATTAAAGATCGCCGGCAGCCATATGAAACTTCCGGTAAGCGTGGAGATTGCCCGTTCCGGGACAACCGCCGAGGGGGTTATTCAGGAACTTTTTATCGTCCAGAAGGAAGCCAAGAAAAGGCTTCTGACCAAGATCCTGCAGCAATATCACGGAAGTGTGCTTTTGTTTTCCCGGACCAAGTTTGGGGCTAAGAAGATAACCAGGGGTTTGAGGGATAGCGGGATAAGTGCGGCTGAGATCCATTCCGACCGCAGCCTGGCTCAGCGCAAGGACGCCTTGGACGGGTTCAAGGCCGGACGCCACCGCGTGCTGGTAGCCACTGATATCGCGGCCCGCGGCATTGACGTGACCAATATTGAGCTGGTTATAAATTACGATATCCCGGAAGATCCGGAGAATTACGTGCACCGTATCGGCCGCACCGGCAGGGCCGGGGCTAAGGGCAGGGCTATTTCTTTCGCTATGCCGGATCAGGCCGAGGATGTGCGCAATATCGAGAAACTTATTCAGACTCCGCTTCCGCTGAAGAAGCATCCGGATTTCCCTGAGGAAAAATTTATCGCTGGTTCAAGCAGCGCTAAATCCAGGGGGAATAACCGGCAGCATCATCATGGAAATCGCAACCAGCACAGTCAGCGCAAACCGCAGAAAAATTTCTTCAAGAAATCTTCCAATCGCCGTTTCTAAAACTTTGACCGTTTTATGATAAATCCAGCTAAAGAAAAAGCTTTATCTGATAGATTTGTTAGTTTAGGCGTCCGCCAGGCGGATATTATTGAAAGTTTTATCCGTTCCAGCGGACCGGGCGGCCAGAATGTGAATAAAACTTCCACCTGTGTTTATTTAAGGCATTTGCCTACCGGCATTGAGGTAAAATGCCAGACTGAACGTTCGCAGGCAATGAACCGTTACCGGGCCAGGGTGATCCTGCTGGAAAAGATCGGATCGCGGCTGCTTAGGGAGCGGGCTGAAAAGAAAGCCGCTGCGGAAAAGGCCCGCAGGCAGAAACGCCGGCCGTCCAAGGCAAGTAAATTACGAAATCTGGAAGTCAAACGCAAGCACAGCGCAAAAAAGAGCCTCAGGAAACGCGTGGCGGATTGGGATTAATTCAGTTGATGTACCTGGCCATATAGGAATGGCCAGTATGCGCTTACTGCGCATTGTGTCTTTACAAATGGAGGGTTGGAATGAGTTTGGGCGATATTTATCTTACGCAAAAAGGATTTGAGAAACTGAGCAAGGAACTGGAATTTTTAAAAACCGATAAAAGGCGGCAGTTGTCCAAGGCTATAGGCACGGCAAGGGAGCACGGCGACTTGAGCGAGAACGCCGAGTATGACGCGGCCAAGGACGCCCAGGGGATGAACGAGAAGAAGATCTCCGAACTGGAGGATAAGCTGTCCAGGGCCAGGATCATTGATAATGAGGATATCCCGCACGGCGAGATACTTATCGGAGCCACAGCGCTGCTTAAAGACCTGAAGAGCGGCAAGGAATTCAGTTATACCTTTGTTTCCGAGGAAGAAGCGGATTACGACCAGGGGAAGATCTCAGTTGCCTCTCCTATAGGCGGTGGGCTGTTGGGCCATAAAGAGGGTGAAACAGTGGAGATAAAGATCCCTGCCGGTATATTGCAATACAAGGTTTTGAAGATCACCCGGGATTAGATTTAAAAATTTGTGGATAAAAGAAAAAAATAAGATAGAATATACACATGGCGGATTTCAGCATTGAGAAGAAGATATATTATTATGATACTGACGCCGGCGGCGTAGTCTATTACGCCAATTATCTCAAGCACCTGGAAGAAGGCCGCAACGAGTTTTGCAGGGGCAAAGGGGTTGACCTGGCCGAACTTTCCAAATCCGGGGTGGAATTCCCGGTAGTTCATGTGGAAGTGGATTATAAATCTCCTGCCAGGTACGGGGATACAGTAAAGGTCTATACCCGGATAGAAAAGGTCGGCGGATCGTCGGTGCATTTCTCACAGGAGATCAAAAGGGATGAGACGCTTTTGGTCCGCGCCAAGACTGTCTGGGCGTGCATAGATAAACAATTCAAAGGAAGGCCGGTTCCCGAGCAGGTTAAGGACCGGCTTTTGGCTTAATAGAGAGGAAAAGTATGCCTAATTATGAAATAGTCAGAAAATTCTGCAATCTTACCAAAAAAGAAGCCACGTTCCCGGAGACATACGTAGCCGAGGCGAATGGGGAAGCCAAGCTGATGCGTTATATTGAGGATTGCCTGAGCAAGGAAAACCAATGCCGGCATCTCGGATGTAAATACGCCGCGGGCGATAAGGACCCGTTGGTATAATTTTTTTATAGAGGCATTAGATCTCTTAGACGGTTTAATCATGGACGGAGAGATGAATAAAGATATCGGTTTTGACAACGAGAAATACCTGAAGGAGCAGACCAGCTCGATACTTGACCGGGTAAAGAATTTCGACAATAAGCTTTATTTGGAATTCGGGGGAAAGCTCTGCTACGATTACCACGCTGCCAGGGTTCTGCCGGGTTATGACCCGAACGTCAAACTGAGGCTTTTGCAGTCGCTTAAGGATAAGATTGAAATAGTAATGTGTATTTACGCCGGGGATATTGAAAAAGGCAGGGTGCGCGGGGATTTCGGGATCACCTATGACGCGGCTACCCTGAAGCTGATCGATGACCTGCGCAAGTGGGACCTGGATATTTCATCCGTGGTGATCACCCGTTTCGCCAACCAGTCTTCGGCGGTGATCTTCAAGAACAAGCTGGAGCGCCGGGGGATCAAGGTCTATCTGCATTATCCTATTGAAGGTTACCCGGCGAACGTGGACCTGATCGCCAGCGAAAAAGGGTTCGGCAAGAACGATTATATCAAGACGCATAAACCAATTGTGGTGGTCACCGCGCCCGGGCCGAACAGCGGAAAACTTTCAGTCTGCCTTTCCCAGCTGTATAACGAGCATAAGAAAGGGGTTAACGCCGGTTACGCTAAATTTGAGACATTCCCGATATGGAATATCCCGTTGAAGCATCCGGTTAACGTGGCTTATGAAGCGGCTACCGCGGATATCCAGGATTTTAATCTGGTTGATCCGTTCCATTTGAATGCCTACGGCCTGACCGCGATAAATTATAACCGGGACGTGGAAAGTTTTCCTATCCTTAAACTGATCCTAAGCCGGATCCTGGATAAACAGGCGGCAACCGCGCCGGTGTATAATTCTCCTACCGATATGGGGGTTAACCGCGCGGGCTTCGGTATAATCAATGACCAGGCGGTCCAGGAAGCGGCCAAACAGGAGATGATCCGCAGGTATTTCCGTTATAACAGCGAATATATCATAGGCATAGAGAAACAGGAAACCGTGGACAGGATCACCCTGCTGATGGAAGAGATGGGGGTGAAGATCAATGACCGGGTTGTTGTTCAGGAGGCCAGGGCTAAGGCTGAAAAAGCCGAGAAAAAAGGCGAGGGTAATGAGGGGATATGCTGCGCCGCGGCCATACAACTGTCTGACGGCAGGATCCTTACCGGCAAGAATTCCCGGCTGATGCACGCCGCCTCAAGCCTTATTTTGAACGCGGTAAAAGTCCTGGCCAAGATCCCGGATGAGATACTGCTTATCTCCCCGCATATCATCAACCAGATCACCAAGCTTAAAGAGGGGATCCTGGACGCGGGGACGACCAGTATGGACCTGGAAGAGACATTGATAGCCCTGGCTATAAGCGCGACCACTAACCATACCGCTGAGCTGGCGATGAAGAAATTGATCGAGCTGCGGGGCTGCGAGGTGCATATGACGCATATCCCCACTCCCGGTGACGACGTCGGGCTTAAGAGGCTCGGGGTCAACCTGACTACCGACGGTAAATTCTCATCACGCAATCTCTTTGTAGCTTAATATGGCGCAAGCCGGCAATAAGGACAAACTTAAATTCGTTATTTTCCTCGCTGCCCTGGCGTTATTATGGTATCTGGGCGGCAAATTCCCTGTAGATAGCAACCCCATCCGGGAAACACTCTCAAAATATCCGGTCATACTAAGCGGGCTGGTTTTTATCCTGGCGTATGTCACGGTCACTTTTTTTATCTGGTTTTCCAAGGATATCTTCCGGCTGATCGCCGCGGTTTTATTCGGGCCGTTATTAAGCGCCGGGCTGGTCCTTTTGGCGGAGACGGTAAACGCGTTCATTTTATTCCATCTGGCCAGGTATATGGGCAGGGGGTATGTCGAGCATAGCCAGCAGAAGGGCCTGAAGTCCTGGGATCGGCGTTTAGCCAACGCCGGCTTACCCTGGTTATTTATTTTTCGGTCTGCTCCGCTTATACCCTTCCGCTTTATGGACCTTGCTATGGGCCTGACCGGGATAAGCTTTCGCAAATACCTTTTGATAGTCCTTTTAGGCTCTTTTTTGAGGATACTCTGGATACAATATGTCCTGGCAGGGGTGGGGCAGGCGGCTCTGGGAGACCCGAAAGCTATCGCGCAATATTTTAACAGCCATAGCGGGATCTTTGTGGCGAGCCTTATCTATCTGGCCCTGGCAATAGCAGTTCTGGTGAAATTAAAACACAAGGAGTGATCTTATGGGTATCAAACTGAAATGCATGGGCGGGACCAGGACAGTGACCGGCTCCAGCCATCTTGTTACCTGCAGTTCCAGCAAGGTGCTCCTGGACGCGGGGCTGTTCCAGGGCCGGCGCGACCAGTTCTATGAGAAGAACTCTAATTTCACCTATAACCCCAGGGAGCTGGACGCGCTTTTATTGTCCCACGCGCACCTTGACCACTGCGGCAATATCCCCAGCCTGATAAAAAGAGGGATGCGCTGCAAGATATATTCGACGCACGCCACCCGCGACCTGTGCAAGCTGATGCTGGAGGATTCCGGGCATATCCAGGAAGAAGATATCCGTTATGTGAATAAAATAAACCGCAGGCTGGGAAAGCCTTTAAGGAAACCGCTGTACACCAAAAAGGAGGCGAGCAAGGCAGCCAAGCGCAGGTTCCAGACATTCTCCTACGGCCATCGTTTTTGCGCGGCCAGGAATGTCTTCGGCACCTTTTACGACGCCGGGCATATCCTGGGTTCGGCTATCGTGACGCTGGATATACAAGAAGGCGAAAAGAACACAAAGATCGGTTACGCGGTGGACCTGGGCAGGAATAATCTGCCTATGCTGAATAACCCGCAGGTGCCTAAAGGCCTGGATTATCTTATCGTGGAGACCACTTACGGCGGCAGGATGCACGCGCCGATCGATGAGGCGCAGGGCAGGCTGCAGGAGGCGATCCTGCGGACGATCGAGCGCAAAGGAAAGATCATTATCCCGGCGTTCACCCTTGCCCGCACCCAGGAGATCCTTTATTTCCTGAGCAATATGATAAAAGAAAAGGCCATACCCGTCATCCCGGTATATGTGGACAGCCCGCTGGCCACCGATATAACCGAGGTCTTTAAATACCATAATAATTATATGAACCCCCAGACCAATCAGGCGATTAATAACGGGGACAGCCCGTTTGAGTTCCTTAACCTGCATTTTGTCCGCGACCAGAAAGAATCAAAGACGCTGAACGCCGATAAAAGGCCGATGGTCATTATCGCCGGGTCAGGGATGTGCGAATCCGGAAGGATTCTGCACCATTTGAAGAACACTATTGAGGATTCCCGCAATACCATTCTGGTGGTGGGGTATATGGCTAAAGACACCCTGGGCCGCAGGATAGTGGAGAGGGAGCGTTTTGTGCATATATACGGCGTAGAACATCAGCTTAACGCCGAGGTGGTGATATTGAACTCTTTGTCGTCACACGCCGACAGGCAGGGGCTCTTTGAGTTTATTTCCGCATGCCAGCCTTTGAAAAGAGTCTTCCTGGTCCACGGTGACGAAGAGCAGACATTCGCTTTGTTCGATTCCCTGAAAGAGAAAGGCATTAATAACGCGTATATGCCTTTGCAGAACGAAGAGATGGAATTGCCTTGACCGGAAGCCAAAATACGTGTAGAATCTAAGTTCGAGTTAAAAACTAAAAACACTAAGTGGAGGTAAACATGGCAGGCGGAAAATCTACACCTAAGAAAGATAAAAAGACCAAGGTTGCACAGGGCGAGTTGGTGAAAACCGGAAAGATCCTGATCAGAGGGGTCGACGGCTATAAAGCGGGTAAGAACGTGAAGGGTTTGGGCACGATCTACGCGCTTTGCCCTGGTAAAGTGAATTTTACCCGCAAGAGGATCGCGCAGGGCAAGGTAAAGACGTTTATCAACGTTATCCCTGAATAATGACCGCTGGTGATGATCTTTCGGGAACCCTGGCGCAAAAGGCGCACAGGTATTCTTCGATAAAATACTGTCTGGCAATATCGCAGACAGTATTTTTTTTATTGCTGCTTGTTCTTTTTATATGGTCCGGGGCATCACGCGCCCTGGCCGCGGATATCGCGAAACTGCGGTTGAGCGGGTATTTGACGTTGCCGGTTTATCTATTCGCGGTTTCCCTGGCTTACTCTATCCTCAGCTTCCCGATAACTTTCTATCAGGGGTTCATTATTGAGCATCAGTTCGGCTTAAGCCGCCAGGGGATCGGGCCCTGGTTCATCGATCAGATCAAGTCCGGGGCAATAGCTTATCTGTTCGCTGTATTGCTTTTGGGCTTGTTTTATTTCATCGTTGGGCGCAATCCCGGCCAATGGTGGTGGATCGTTTCCATCGCCTGGTTTTTCTTTAATGTTATATTGGCACGGCTTGCCCCGGTGCTGATAATACCGCTTTTCTTCAAATGCACTAAATTAGCCGATGAGGGCTTGCGCCAAAGGATAATCAAACTGGCTGCTTCGATGAAGATCTGCCTGCTTGACGTGTTCGAGATCAACTTGAGCAAAAAGACAGTCAAGGCTAATGCCGGGCTTACCGGTTGGGGAAAAAGCCGCAGGGTGATCCTTGCCGATACGCTTAAGGCGGATTATACCGCTGATGAGATCGAGGTTATCCTGGCACATGAATTCAGCCATTATAAGCTCAAGCATATGATAAAGCTTATTTTATTGAACAGCGCGGCTACGCTTTTGGGGTTTTATCTTATATTTAAAACCGGATCGTGGGCATTGTCCGCGTCGGGTCTGGGCTCCTGGCTGGATATCCAGGCTATGCCGCTTATCTTTGTTTACTTCACGGTATTTTCGCTGTTCACCCAGCCGTGCGAGAATTATTTCAGCCGCAGGTTCGAAAGGCAGGCAGATAGTATGGCCCTGCAATATACCGGGATGAATGAGGCGTTCATCAGCGCCATGGACAAGCTGGGCCGCCAGAACCTGGCCGACCGCGACCCGCGCCCTTTGATCAAATTTTTCTTTTTCGACCATCCGCCGATAAGCGAGAGGATCGCGGCTGCCCGGCGTTCGTAGTGGCCCTGGACCGATTTTATCGTTGAATACGGCGGATTTTAGAGTTAGAATTGTATTATGACCAGCCAGCCCGATAACAAAGAAATAAGCTTAGAGGAGTTCCTTAAAAGCCTGCGCATAGCCTTTAATTACATCCTTCTTTATTCCAACGAACACAATTCCTTTGTCAAATCCGTGGGTGAACTGCGCCAGGCCCTGAATACGCTCTTCGCCTTTATGGAGCCGGTGACAATAGGGTTTACCCCTGACGCCCTGGTAATAGACGGCAAGACGTATAACAAACTGGCCCTGCATAAAGAGTTGGCCAAGATGTTCCACGCCCGCAAGGTCAAAAGCATCCAACTGCGAAAAGGCGTTAGTATTGCCGAGCTGCTTTTGCTCCTGGAAAGGTTGTCTATGCCGACCAAAGAGATACTGGAAAAAGGCGGGGTGAGCCGGATGATCAACCCGGCTGTGGCCAAGAATATGACCGTGGAAGACCTGGATTATTCCCGGTTATTGACGCCGGAGGGCGAAGATATCTCCGAGGTCTGGTCCTTTATGTTCACCGACGGCGCAGGCAAAGAAAACCACGATAAGATAAAGGAATTCGCCGACAATTTTGATGCGATCATCGCCAAATTCAAGGCCAGCGACCTTATTGAGAATAACGAATTGAACATTAACCTGGGCAAATTCCTCGCGTATATCCGCACGAAAGACGAGGATAAATTCCGCAAATGCAGTATGACATTGCTGCAGATGCTCTTGAAGACCAAAGGGCTTCTTGTGCCGGAAAACCTGCACAAGATATCCGGGTTCTTTGTCGACCTTGATGAGCGGGATATCGCCGATACTATCGGTGAAGCTATGGCCTCCGAAGAGGGGGCCGATCCGCAGGCGTTCGCTTTTTTCTCCAGCCTTTTCGGCAAGGAAAAAGGGGACAGGGTGGCTTTGTCCTTTTCCGATAACGTAAAAAGCGGCAGGGCGGCGGGGCTTAATGCCAAGGTCAGCAAAAAGGTCAAAGAGCTTTTTATCTTCGGGGAGAATTCCCTTGTCCCGGAAGTTTATCGCCACGCCATAGCGTCACTTGTCGAGGGGGATGTCTCAGCGCACAAGGATTTTTCTTTCGACCGCCGGCTTATCCAGGAGAATTACCGGTTCATACTATTGAACCTTCTGGCGGATGAGGATGACGGGTATAAGGCCGGGTTTATCCTGGAAAAGCTGTTCAGCCAGTGGGATAAGATAATTTCCGAGCGCAGCCCCGGGTATCTAAAGTCCATCGCCGAATTCCTGGAACGCAAGAAGGGCGCAGACGGGCAGGTCCCGGCGGCAATAGCGCAGTTGGCAAAACGGTTCACGGATTTCCTGGAGGATATGGCCTGGGAGGAGAATATCACTCCGGGCCTTCAGCCTTTCCTTGACCGGCTTTCCCGCAGTTCGGCGGGCGAGGAATTTTATCTTCGCCGGATCTTCGGCGAGAATAAAGTAAACCCGCGCGTATTAAAGCTTTTTTTCAAATTTTTTCCCGGCGCCGCCGAGGAGTTCAAGCTGCGGTTGGAGAATAAGTCCGGGGATATAGAATTCCTGGCCAGGATAATAGAAGCCTTTAAAGAGCTTGATTCCCCGATCAGCCTGGTTTGCCTGCGCCATATTTTTTCTTTCGGCAACGACCAGGTAAAGATAGAGGTGTTGAAAGCTATGGCCGCAATAACAGATTATGACGAAGCTCTCCTGATAGGGACGCTTAAACAGGGGCCCGGCCTGCTCAAGAAGGAGGCTATGGCGGTTTTGCTCAGAACAGAGGAGTTGAAGGAAAAAGGGGCCGGACTGCTTTTTGCGGCGTCCAATCCCTGGGGCAGGGAGAACAACGCTTTGCTTGAGAGCATGGATATAGCGGATGAGCTGGATTTGCGGCCAGCCGCCAAATACCTGGCGGTATGGGGCAAGAAGCCGTTTTTCTGGCACGCTCCGGTGCGCAACAGGGCAAGGCAGATACTGGAGAAGTGGAAATGTTAGGCAAGATCGAGAATGCCTTCCGGGGATTGATCAACGCGCTGCAGATCGCCAAGCTTTACGGTGCGGAGCATCAGAAAGTCGGGAAGTTCCTGGAAACGGCGAATGAAAAACTGCAGGAGGTCCTGGCCGAGAGGCCTGAGCTGGTGATCGGGATCGTCGGGGATGAGCTGGCGTTCGAGAAAGAGATACTTTTCGACCTGAGCCGGAGCATCCAACCGATGATCGCATATCTTAAGAGCCGCGGCGTGGAGAAGATCGCTTTTCACCGGGGCTTGACCAGCGATGATCTGGCTAAATTTGTTTCTTTCCTGATGCTTCCCAAGGACGAGTATAAGAAAGAGCCCCAGGAATATCTTGATGCCGCAGGCGTGCGCAATATCAGCGTGGGCAAGTTAAAGGGGGCCGGAGCGGGAAACGTCGACCAGCCCGAGGAAATAACCCGCGCGGTTGATTTTCTGAACCTTTATAACGGCTCGCTGGATAATTTCTCGCAGTCCATGGAGAATGTCCTGGACGCCAAGGATATGGATTACATCAACCTGAGGTTCAACATCACCAATATGATGGAGACTATGGTCGGCAGGCACCAGGAATTATTGAAGCTGGCCGCGGTCAAGCGCTATGACGTGAACACCTTTGTCCATACAATGAACGTCTCGATCCTTTCGATGTTCTTCGCGTCCCGGCTGGGCCTGGCTAAAGAGGATATTCTGGATATAGGCATCGCCGCTTTATTCCACGACATCGGAAAGGTCTATATATCGCGCAACATCATCAAGAAGACGGACAAGCTTACCGACGCGGAATTTTCGGCGGTCAAAGGGCATACTGTTTTCGGCGCAGAGATCCTCCTGAAATATGTGGATACCCTGGGGATGCTGCCTGTGTTGGTGGCGTTCGAGCATCACTTGAAGCCGGATTTTAAAGGTTATCCGAAAATGGCGTTTCCGCATAAGCCGCATCCGGGTTCGATCATTGTCTCCATCTGCGACGTTTATGACGCGCTTTTGCAGCGCCGCAGTTACAAGTCCCCTTATCCTCCGGATATGGTCCATGAGATAATGATGAAATCCCGGGATAATGTCTTTGACCCCGGGCTTCTGGACACCTTTTTCAATATAATGGGGGTTTGGCCTATCGGGACCCTTGTGGCTTTAAGCGATAAGAGCGTGGCTGTGGTCCGCGACGAGAATGAGGACGATAAATTCCTGCCTAAGGTGGAGATCGTCCATCCGGCTGAAAACCGGCAAATGGTCGATCTTAGAGAGACGAAGGATAAGATCGCGATAGAGAAGTTTATTGACCCGCAGACAGAGGGGAAAGTTTATTCCAGCCTTATTTGATCTTTCCGGCAGTAACCTTTAAGAGCCCTTCAGCATATCCGCTATGACCCGGGCCGCTTTTTGGCTGGCGCCGTAAGCCCCCAGCTTTTGCTTTATATCCAGGAGCTCCAGTTTTAACTGGCTGAGCCGGTCTTTGTCCTGAAGCACCGGGATGAGGTAATCGCAGATGGCCTTAGGATTGCATTGGAACTGGATGAATTCTTCGCAGACCTTCTTTTCTTTTACCACATTGACCAGCCCGATATAAGGGATCTTGATCATCAGGCGGATAAAAGCCCAGGTCAGGAGATTTACCGTGTAGAGTATGACCATCGGCGTCCCGAGTATGCCTGTTTCCAGGGTCGCTGTTCCGGAACAGACCAGGCTGAAGTCGCTGGCGGCAATGCCGTCGTAGGTGGCGTCGGAGATCATTTTTATCGGCAGGTTAAACCCGGCCAGGGCCTGGTCGAAAGCCTCTTTTTTTACCGTCGGAGAGCGCAGTATCAGGAATTGCGCCCGTCCGTAGAAGTACTCGTTGATCTCCTGGGCGCTTTTGAGCATTACCGGCAAAAGCGTCCTTACTTCTTTTTCCCGGGATCCGGGCAAAAGGGAGATGGTCAGTTTATCCCGGGACAGCCCGTGTTTGGCCAGGAACGCCTCTTTCGGCTCCTGGGTCTTTACCACATCGAGCAGGGGATGGCCGACAAAACTGACCGGGATGTCGTTCTGGCGGTAGATCTTCTCTTCAAAAGGGAACAAGACGATCATCCGGGCGATGTTCTTCTTGATGGACCTCAGCCTGTTCTTTCCCCAGGCCCAGACCTGCGGGCTGATGTAGTATGCGACCGGTATCCCCAATTCACGCAGCTTCTCGGCAAGCCTGAGGTTAAACCCCGGGTAATCCACCAGGATAGCCAGGTCGGGTTTGTCTTTTTGGGCCTCTTCCAATACCCGGCGGAATATTTTTTTAAAAGTCTTAAGGTTCTTCAAAACTTCCCAGAAACCGATGACCGCCAGTTTTGTGAGGTCGTAATAAAGCTCAACGCCCGCTGCCTTTAATTTATTCCCGCCCAGGCCGGCAAAGCGGACCGAGGGATATATCTTTTTTATCTCGCTGACCAGGTGCGCCGCGTGCAGGTCTCCCGAGGCCTCGCCGCAGACGATCAGTATTTTCTTGGGTTTTTCCATATAAGGTTTTTTATCTTAAGGGCCACTTTCAGCGCCTGGCGGGCTTCCTTGCCGTCGACAATTGGCTGTTTATGGTTGGATACGCAGTCTATGAACGAGGATAATTCTTTTTTTAAAGGGTGATCTTTTTCTATTTCCAGGGCTTCTTTGAATATGCCGGATGGGCCTTTGCGGTAGATATAGGCCTGCTCGCTCTTATAGTCCAGGGATATGTAGGCGTCCTTCAGGAATATCCGGATCTTGCGCATTGTCTCGTCGGATATGCGGCTGGCGGTAAGGTTGCATACGCAGCCGTTCTTAAAGGTTATCCTGGCGTTGGCGATGTCTTCGTATTCAGTCAGGACGTTTGCCCCTACGGCCTCGATCCGCTTGATCGGGGAATTTACCAGCCCAAGGATGATATCTATGTCGTGGATCATCAGGTCCAGGACCACGCCGATATCCAGGGAACGGTTGGGAAATAAGCTAAGACGGTGGCATTCAATAAAATAGGGGTTTTTGAAAAATTTATGGGCGCAGGAGAACGCCGGGTTGAAGCGCTCGATATGGCCTACCTGCAGGATAAGCCGGTTTTTCTGGGCGGCGCGGATCAGGGAATCCGCTTCTTTAAGGTTGCTGGTAAAGGGTTTCTCGACCAGGGTATGAATGCCGCGGGACAGGAAATCCAAGGCTATTTTATGATGGAGCAGCGTAGGCACGGCTATGCTTACCGCGTCGATTTTACCGAAAAGCGCTGTATGGTCGGTAAATCCCGGGACCTGCAGGCCGGCGCTTATTTCATCGCAGCGCTGCTTGTTCGAATCGCAGATCCCTGCCAGCTCGCAACCGGGTATCTCTTTATATATTTTGGCATGCAGGCTGCCGAGGTAGCCTGTTCCTATTACAGCCACTTTGATTTTGGACATATTTCGATATTAGCAAAGCACTCGACAAAAGTCAATATATATGATAAAATCGTTCAACCAGGAGAAATATGAGAGATTATATAAAACTGTTCAAATTTGTTATTCCGCACTCAGGGTTGTTTGCCGGCGCCGGGATTTGCATGCTGCTTTCCGCCATATTTGACGGGGTTTCTTTGACTATGATAATGCCTCTGGCGGATATCATCCTCACTGGGAAAAAGATCGTCCTGCCGGTCAAGCTTCCGCAGTTTTTAAATGCCTTTATCGACACCTTGAATAATATCCCGCCGCTTATGCTCTTGAATTATATGGTTATCGGCGTGGTTATCCTGTTTGTTCTTAAGGGTTTATTCGGGTTCCTGCAAAGCTACTTTATGACCGATATAAGTTTTCTGGTGATGCGGGATATCCGCTCCAAGCTTTACGCGAAGTTCCAGACATTGTCACTGGATTATTTTACCCACCGCCGGGGGGGGGAGATGATGTCCAGGGTGACCAATGACGTGGGCCAGGTGGGCAACGCCATATCCTACGGCGCCACTGACCTGATCTACCAGTCTTTGCAGGTGGTGATCTGCGCTTTTCTTATATTTTTCATAAACGCGAAGCTTGCGCTGCTTGCTTTAGTGATCCTTCCTTTGGTTAGTTTACCCATTGTCAAGGTCGGCAAGATCCTTAAAAAGATCGCCTTGAAGACCCAGGAAAAGGTCGCTGATATCAATTCGGTGCTTTATGAGACTATCCTGGGCGTGCGCGTGGTCAAGGCGTTCAATACGGAAAGCCATGAGCAGGGTAAATTCGATAAGGCTAACCAGGCATATTACAAACTTTCGATGAAGGCCACTAAGAGGATGCTGGCATTAAGCCCGGGCACCGAGTTGATCGGGATCATCGCCGGCGTGCTGGTGCTTTCCTGGGAAGGCAAAGCGGTCATTGAAGGCAAACTGTCTTTCGGTGCGCTGGCTGTTTCTCTGGCTGCGTTACTGTCGATGCTGCGGCCTTTTAAGAAACTTTCCCAGGTGCATTCGATCATCCAGCAGGCGATCGCCGGAAGCAAGCGTATTTACGAAGTCCTGGACAGCGTGCCTACGGTGGCCGAGAAAAAAGATCCGCTGGAATTGGACGGTTTTAATAAGAGCGTAATCTTTGAGGATGTGTGGTTCAGTTACGCGAATAATGTGGTGCTTAGGGGAATAAACCTGGAAGTCAAACAGGGCGAGGTGCTGGCGATAGTAGGGCCAAGCGGCGCGGGAAAAACCACTCTCCTGGATCTGGTCCCGCGTTTTTATGACCCGGCCAAGGGCAGGATATTGATCGACGGTAAGGACCTTAAGGGCCTAAGTTTTAAGTCTTTGCGCCGGAATATCGGGATAGTCACCCAGGAGACCATACTTTTCAACGATACTATCAGGGGCAATATAGCGTATGGCCTGCTTGATGCCCGGCAGGAAGATATTGAGACCGCGGCGAAACAGGCTTATGTCCATGAGGTGGTTCAGCGCCTTCCCAAAGGTTATGACACCTCCATCGGCGACCGGGGGGTAAAGCTTTCCGGCGGGGAACGCCAGCGTCTGGCTATTGCCAGGGCTCTTCTGAAGAATGCGCCTATCCTGATCCTGGATGAAGCTACTTCGCAGCTGGACACCGAGTCGGAGCGTCTGGTCCAGGAGGCCTTGAATAAATTAATGCAGGGCCGTACCGTCCTGGTAATCGCCCACAGGCTTTCTACCATCCGGCACGCGGACAGGATAGTGGTCCTGGACGCGGGGAAGATCATCGAGCAGGGCAACCACGAGGAATTGCTCAGACATAACGGACTGTACAACAAGCTTTATCAGAATCAGCAGTTGTACAAGTAAACGGGTATATTTAGTTGATTTAAGCTGTATTTTATGATAAATTAAATGGCTCTAAGGCTTTAAAACCGCGGTTTTACCCG
Source organism: Candidatus Omnitrophota bacterium (assembly GCA_023227985.1). NCBI lineage: Bacteria > Pseudomonadati > Candidatus Omnitrophota > Candidatus Omnitrophota bacterium. Next base: position 21,455 of record JALOCB010000019.1, read on the forward strand.
AATATAATATGATGAAGAACGCGAAAAAGATCATAGCTGATTTCCCTAAGGCGAATATCCTGGTTGTCGGGGATCTCATACTTGATGAATACATCTGGGGCGATGCCGAAAGGCTGTCTCCGGAAGCGCCTGTGCCGGTGGTCTGGGCCAAAAAGCGCACCTTTGTCCCGGGAGGCGCGGCTAATGTGGCGAATAATATCCGCGCTCTCGACGGTAATGTGCGGCTGGTAGGGGTCATCGGCAAGGATAAGAATACCCCGCATTTCCTGGCGGAATTGAAGAAGCGGAAGATCTCCTGCGAGGGGATACTGGCCGAGCCTGGAAGGCCGACTACGGTAAAGACCCGGATCATCGCCGGGCACCAGCAGATGCTCAGGCTGGATTGGGAGCGATGCGAGGCGTTGCCGCGGGCGCTGAACGATAAGATCATCGGGTTCGTCAAGAAGAATATAAAAGGGCTTGACGCCATAATCATCGAGGATTACGGAAAGGGCGTGGTCAACAAAGAGCTTTTGGAGCAACTGGTCGGCTTGGCGCGCAGCCATAAAAAGATAATCACGGTCGACCCGAAAGAAGACCATTTCCGCTATTACCGCGGGGCCACCGCGATAACCCCGAACCGCAGGGAGGTGGAGAACGCGATAAGGCATTTAAAGATCAAGGACACCACCAACAGTTTTAAGATTAATACGGACAGGATCTTTGATGACGCGGATTTGATCAACGCCGGCAGGCAGATATTGAAATATCTTAACCTTGATTCCGCGCTGGTCACCCTGGGGGAGCAGGGGATGCGTTTATTCGAGAAGTCAGGCAAGATCACCCATATTCCGACGGTCGCCCAGGCGGTCTTCGATGTTTCCGGCGCCGGGGATACAGTGATCTCCGTTTTTACCTTGAGCCTTTGCGCCGGCGCCAGCAAATTAGAGGCCGCGCTTATGGCTAATTTCGCCGCCGGGATAGTCGTGGGCAAAGTAGGGACCGCGACCATAACCAGGAAAGAGCTTATTGACAGGATAGAAAGATAATACTATGAGGAGCAATAGCGATAAGAAGGATGTTGTGGGTATCATCCCGGCGCGGTTCTCTTCCACGCGTTTTGAGGCTAAGGTATTAGCCGATATCTTCGGCAAACCGATGATCCAGCATGTTTGGGAGCGGGCCAGGCAATCGCTGCTTCTGGACGAATTGATTATCGCCTGCGACAATGAGCGCGTAGCCGAGATCGCCCGCGGGTTCGGGGCAAAGGTCGTTTTTACCGCCAAAGGGCATGTCTCCGGGACCGACAGGATCGCCGAGGTGGTCAATCCACTGGATTTTAAAGTCGTCATAAACATCCAGGGGGACGAGCCGTTGGTTCACACCACGATGATCGATAATGTCGCTTCATTCCTGTTGAATTCTCCGGAGATCGGGATGGCGACTATAATGAAAAAGATCGAGGATCCGGCCCAGATAACCGACCCTAACGTGGTCAAGGTGGTGGTGGACAAGAATAATTTCGCCTTATATTTTTCGCGAAGCACCATACCGTTTTTGGCTGCCAACTCCGACGTCAAGAACCCGGTCTATTTCAAGCATATCGGGCTTTACGGGTATTCCAAGGATTTCCTATTTACTTTCAAGAACCTGACCGTCTCCAGCCTGGAGAAGGTCGAGAAGCTCGAGCAGCTAAGGGTTTTGGAAGAAGGCTATAAGATCAAGGTTATCGAAACGAAATATGAGAGTATCGGCGTGGATACCCCGGAAGACCTGGAAAAGGTCAAAGAGTATCTCAAGAAAGAGCAGATATGATACGCGAGATAAAAGCAGGCAGGGTAAAGATAGGCGGCAGGAACCCGATGGCGCTGATCGCCGGGCCTTGCGTGATCGAATCCGAGAAGATGTGCCTGGATATGGCCAAAAGGATCAAGGGCGTCGCTGAAGAAGCCGGCGTCCCGCTTATCTTCAAATGCAGTTATGACAAGGCCAACCGGCTTTCCGGGGATTCATTCCGCGGCCCGGGGATAGAAAAAGGGCTGGAGATCCTGAATAAGGTGAAACAGAAGTTCAACCTGCCTGTTTTAAGCGACGTTCATTGCGCCAAGGATATAGATAAAGCGAAAAAGGTTTTGGATATTATCCAGATACCCGCCTTTCTCTGCCGGCAGACCGATATGGTGATCGCCGCGGCTAAAAGCGGCAGGGCGGTGAACATTAAGAAGGGGCAGTTTCTCGCTCCCTGGGATATCCTGCCGATAATCAAGAAGGCGGAAAATGCGGGAAACAAGTCCATAGTCATAACCGAGCGGGGATTCAGCCTGGGTTATAACAACCTGGTTACGGATTTCCGCAGCCTGGGCATAATCCGCGGCTTCGGCTATCCGGTGATCTACGACGCCACTCACAGCGTTCAGCTGCCCGGGGGCAAAGGGAATTGTTCGTCAGGTCAGCGCCAGTTCGTGCCCGGGCTTTCGCGGGCGGCTATTGCTTTTGGCTGCGACGGGCTTTTTCTGGAAGTGCATAGTAATCCGGACAAGGCTTTATGCGACGGGCCGAATATGATAGATCTGAAGATGCTGGCGGCGTTGTTGAAAGAGGTTAAGAAGATAGAAAAGGCTCTGAAATAATATACCCGTGACTCATAAACATGCGAAAATGTATTTTCGCATATTCGTCAGGGTCTCATGCTGAATCAAAACATAAGGTATTCGAGGCGTTAAAATGATCGACTGTATAAAAAGAGCTAAAGAAGTCTTGGATATTGAGGCGGACGCGGTAAGGGCGCTTAAAAGCCGCATCGGAAAAGATTTTAAGAAGGCGCTTTCTTTGATCTTGAGCTCAAAGGGCAGGATCGTGGTCAGCGGAATGGGCAAGACCGGGATCATCGCCCAGAAATTCTCCGCAACCCTGGCCTCTACCGGCACGCCCAGCCTTTTTTTGCACCTGGCTGAGGCATCGCACGGCGATCTGGGCAAGGTCACCTCGGATGACGTGGTGGTGGTGATCTCCAACAGCGGTTCGACCACCGAGGTAAAACAACTTTTGCCGGTCCTGAAAAAGGTCGGCGGAAAGATCATAGCTTTGACCGGTAACAAGAACTCGCCGCTGGCCAAGTACAGCGACGTGGTCCTGGATGTTTCGGTGAAGAAAGAGGCCTGCCCGCTGGGTCTGGCCCCGACAGCTTCGACTACCGCGACCCTGGCGATGACCGACGCTTTGGCAGTATGCCTTTTGGAGAAAAATGGCTTTAAGGAAAAGGATTTCGCGCTTTTTCATCCGGGGGGGGCGCTGGGCCGCAGGCTTTTATTGACTGTCGGAGATATTATGCGCTCCGGCAGGAATAATCCCGTGGTCAGCGCGGAAAAAACGGTCTCTCAGGTATTGGTCAAGATCACCCAGGCCAGGGCAGGCGCGGCTTCGGTCGTCGATAGCAAGGGCAAGCTAATGGGCATATTTACCGACGGCGACCTGCGCAGGCATCTGGAGATAGACGATAAATTGCCGCAGCGAAAGATCAAGGATGTAATGACCAAAAGCCCCCTGGTGGTAAAGAAGGACCAGCTTGCCGCCGAGGCCCTGCGAATTCTTGAAGAAAGAAAAATCGACGAAGTCCCGGTAGTGGACGAGAAGAACCGGCCGGTGGGGTTATTGGATGTGCAGGATATATTGCGCGCCGGGGTTGTCTGATATGCCGATCGAAGAATCCATCCTGAATAAGATCAAGAAAGTAAAGGTTATGCTTCTGGATGTGGACGGGGTGTTGACTGACGGCAGGATCGTTTACGATTCAAAGGGCCGCGACCTTAAGTTCTTTGACGTCCATGACGGCCTGGGCGTGTATCTTTTGAAAAAAGCCGGAATCCCGACGGTGCTTATTACCGCCAAGAGCTCCCGGACGATAAAGCCCAGGGCTAAAGATATGAGAGTGGATGCGGTTTTCGCCGATGTTTCCCCTAAGACCTCGGTCCTGGGGGAAATACTGGCGAAGTACAAAGTGGGCAAAGACGAGCTTTGTTTCGTCGGTGACGACCTGGTGGACCTGGGCCTGATGAAGCAGGTGGGTTTCGGGGTCGCTGTCTGCAACGCCTGCAACGAGATCAAGGCCGCGGCTGACCATACCACCGTTAAAAAAGGCGGCAGGGGCGCGGTCAGGGAGATAGCGGAGCTGGTCCTGAAGACCCAGGGCAAGTGGGATGAATTGATCAAGGCATATGAGAACTGAGGTTTTCTTAGCGGCGGCTATTTTTTTAACAACGTCTTCCTATTGTTTTGCCGCCGGCAGTTCATTGCTGACAAGCCCGAAAGAACAGGAGCCCAGCCAGGAGATGTCGGATTTTTCCCTCTCCGGGTTTTGCGATAAAGGCAAGAAGAACTGGGATATCTCCGGTAAATCCGCGGATATCGGCGGAGAATCGATAAAGCTGGATGATATCGTCGGCAACCTTTACGGCGAGAAAGAAACGGTCAAGCTGACCGCGAACCAGGGGGACGTTAACCGCCAGAATTCCCAGGTCCATCTGCAGGATAATGTGGTAGTGACCACTTCTTCAGGCGCGAAGATGACCACTGATTCGCTGGATTGGGACAGGAAAGGCCAATTGGTCAGCACTGCCGACCAGGTCAATATAAATAAAGAAGATATCATAATCGTAGCCCAAGGGGCCAAAGGTTATCCGGATATGAACAAGGTCGACCTGGAAAAGGATGTCCAGGTGCAGATCAATAATCCGCAGGAGCCCGGAGAAGCGCCGAAGGCCCGGAGGGAGGCGACCGTGATAACTTGCGACGGCCCGCTCCAGGTGGATTATCAGAAGAACGTAGGGGTCTTTAACAATAACGTCAAGGTCGTCACTGTGGACGCGGTGATCGAGAGCGACATCATGGAAGTGTATTTCTTGACCGGCGACAAGCCCAAGCCTGCGAAGGCCTCGGCGGATCCGGCTTATGCCGGCGCGCAGATAGAGAAGATCATCGCCCGCGGCAGCGTAAAGATAGATCATAAAGGCAATATTTCTTACAGCGATGAAGCGGTTTACAACGCTAAAGACAGGAAGATCACTCTTTCGGGCAAACCCCGGCTGGTGATCTATTCTACGGAGGGGCTTAATGCATCTTTTGGAGATTAAAGGTTTGTCTAAATCTTACGCCGGCAGGGAAGTGGTCAAGGGCGTGGATATGCTGGTTAAGCGCAAAGAGATCGTCGGGTTGCTCGGGCCCAACGGCGCGGGCAAGACTACGACGTTTTATATGGTGGTAGGGGTCATCCCTCCGGATAAAGGCAGGATCATTTTTGACAACCAGGACATAACCCGCCTGCCGATCCACGAGCGGGCGCATTACGGCATTGCGTATCTTTCCCAGGAGCCGTCGATATTCAGGAAGCTTACGGTAAAAGCAAATATTATGGCTATCCTGGAAACGCTGCCGATAAGCCGGACCGAGAGGAAGAAAAGGCTTACCAATCTGCTGGAAGAGTTGAAGATCGCCCATTTGGCGAACAGCAAGGCATATACCCTTTCCGGCGGCGAAAGAAGAAGGCTGGAGATCACCAGGGCGCTGGTTACCAACCCCTCGTTTATCTTGCTGGACGAGCCGTTCTCCGGGATAGACCCGATCATCGTGGGCGAGGCCCAGGAGATCATCAAGGAATTGCGCAATAAAGGGCTGGGCATCCTGCTTACCGACCATAATGTGCGGGAGACCCTTTCCATAACCGACCGGGCGTATTTAATAGCCAACGGCAAGATCCTTATCTCCGGGACCGCGCCGGAGCTGATCAACGACCCCAAGGCCCGCGAATTGTATCTGGGCGAGAATTTTAAGATGTAAATGAGGCCGCGGCTTACGGAGCGTCAGCGAACATAAGCCGGATGGCCGAATTTACCCTCGGTGTTTCGGCAGAAACGCCGAGGGGCAACGTTCGACAAAACAGTAAAATCAAATCAAAGGACCTGATTGCATCATTGATGTTAAGAAGGGAACTTGAAGAAAGGCAGAGATGAAGACAGAGGTAAAGGCGCTGGATAGTTCGAAGAAAGAGATCGCCGTCGAGGTGAACGGGGAATTGGTGAAGAACAAGTTCGAGGAAGTATTTAAAAAGATCGCTCAAGAGGCCAAGATCAAAGGTTTTCGCCCGGGGCACGCCCCGCGCGATATCCTGGAAAAGGAATATTCCGGCCTGGCCCATGAACAGGTATTGAAAGAGCTTATCCCGGAGCTTTACGGAAAGGCCGTGGAAAAAGAAGGGTTGAATGTCCTGGATATGCCTGATATCAAGGATGTGAAACTTGACCGCTCAAGCCTTTCTTTTAAGGCCGAGGTCGAGGTCTATCCGGAGATCGAAGTCAAGAATTACAAAGGTTTAAAGATAAAATACAAGAAGTCCGGGGTAAGCGCTGACGAGATCAAGCGCAACCTGGACGCGTTGAAGGAGTCGAGGAAGATCGATGTCCTCGACGATGATTGCGCCAAGAGCCTGGGTTATCCTAATCTGGCCGAGCTGGAGAAGACGGTAGAGCGCCAGTTGTCCGTGCAGAAAGACAACGCCCAGCGCCAGGATGGCGAGCGTCAGGTCGTCGAGCAGTTGACCAAAGGCCTGGAATTCAAGCTGCCTCAGGCATTAGTCGGCAAACAGATGGAAGAGATGCTCAGGAACGCCAAGATGGAAATGGCGATCCGCGGCATACCGAAGGAAAATATCGCCGGGCATGAAAAAGAATTGGTCAAGGAGCTCGAGCCCCGGGCCAAGGAGCAGGTCAGGGTTTATCTGGTCCTGAACGCGATAGCCAAGAAAGAAAATATCCCGACCGATGAGCATATGCCCGCGAAGGTGCTGGAGTTCGTGTTCAAGGCGGCAGCCTGGGAGATCGTAGAAGGATAAAGTTTAAACTGACACCCGGCGTAATCGGAATATACGCCGGTGTGGTATCTGATTATTGACACCCCACGCTAATCGGAATGGCGCGGGTGTGGTATCTCTATACCAGGAGGGTTATATGGATATGAAGATGCAATCGTTAGTGCCTATGGTGGTTGAGCAGAATGCCAAGGGTTTTGAGCGCGCCTACGATATCTACTCGC
>JALOCB010000020.1 GCA_023227985.1 Candidatus Omnitrophota bacterium
TCCTTTTCGCGCCTGAGCGCAGCCGCACCCCGGTAAAGGTACTCTCCGGAGGGGAGCGCAACCGTTTGCTGCTTGCCAGGCTGTTTTCCAAGCCGTCAAACGTGCTGGTGATGGATGAGCCGACCAATGACCTGGATATAGAGACTTTGGAATTATTGGAGGAATTGCTCTCGGAGTATCCCGGCACTTTGCTTTTAGTCAGCCATGACCGGCAGTTTTTGAATAACGTGGTTACCTCGACCATTGCCCTGGAAGGTAATGGTTTGGTCAAAGAATACGCCGGAGGCTATGACGACTGGTTAAGCCAGCGCAAGCCCGCGGACGCGCCCGAGCCTGCCAAGGTGAAGGCCAAGAAAACTCCGGTAAAGAAAGAAAAGCCGGTCGTTGCGCGCAAACTGACCTTTAAAGAGCAGAAAGAATTGGACGAACTGCCTCTGAGGATAGAAAAGCTGGAAGAGGAGCAGAAGGGATTCTACGCGCTGTTTGCCGATCTCAATTTTTACCAGAAAAGCCCGGAGGATATCGCCAAGGCCAGGGCCAGGTCTGAAGAAATTTCCGTCGAGCTGGATAAAGCCAACCAGCGCTGGGAATACCTGGAAAACATTTGTGCTTCGTAATATAATATGTATGAAAGGGTGAGGACAGGATGCTGAATTTATCCCAAAAAAGATACCGTTTAAGGATGGTGTTGCCGGCATATCCGGCATTCAATATTTATTCCCGTATTGCCAGGGAAACTACGGCTTTAGGGCCGGTATGCGTGGCCAGTACTGTGAATGAAATGGAAAAATGGGATGTTGAGGTTATTGATGAAAACAACCTGCGCAGGTACGGGCCTCAGGGCGCTTCAGGAGGGGCTGACCACGAATTTTTACAAAACTTAAGGCCGGCGGATATAGCCGGGCTTTATGGCGGATTGACCAGCACTATTCCCAGGCTTTATGAAATTGCCCGCTTTTATAAGGATAAAGGGGTGATAACTATCGCCGGCGGCCAGCATTTTGTCAAAGATACTATTCCCGTGGCATTGTCCCGCGGCATAGACTATATAGTTATCGGCGAAGGGGAAGAAACTATTAAAGAATTGCTGGAAGCGCTGCGGGGTGTTCGAAGCGTGAACGAAGTTAAAGGTATCGCTTATTTGAGTGAGGGTAAAGTTGTTTATACCCCGGAACGTCCGCCCCAGACCGATTTTGATAAATTACCTTTACCGGATTTCTCCCTGGTGCGCTATGCCAAGATCAAGATATATCCCATTGGAAGGATACGGGGCTGCGGGATGGATTGCGAATTCTGCACGGTCAAGGGAAAACCCAGGCCGGCTTCTCCGGAACGGCTGCTTGAGAGCATAAGTTTTCTTCTGGAAACCAAAGATGCCCGGCACTTTTTTATCGTTGACGATTTTTTCGGGCAGCAGCGGGAAGAGACTATCCGGTTTTGCAATATGCTCAGGGATTATCAAAAGAATACCGGCAGGAGGCTGGATATTACCGTCCAGATAAGATTGGATAAGGCCAATGACCCGGAATTGCTTTCTGCTATGCGCCAGGCTGGTATTAACACCGTGGCCATTGGTTTTGAGTCCCCCATTGAAGAAGAATTAAAGGTGATGAATAAACACGTAAAACCGGAAGATATGTTATCTTTGGCGGGGATATACCATAAATTCGGGTTCCTGGTGCACGGGATGTTTATTTTTGGTTATCCTATGCAAGAGGGCGTTAATTTCCGGATGCCGGCAAAAGAACGGGTGAAGCGGTTCAGGAATTTTATTAAAAAAGCCAAGCTGGATACCATTCAGGTCCTGCTGCCGGTTCCCTTGCCTGGCACGGAATTAACGGACAGGCTGGCAAAAGAAAACAGGGTCTATCCGCTTGAAGAGCTGGGCTGGGAATATTACGATGGTAATTTCCCTTTGTTTGAGCCTGATCCGCCGATGAGCGCTGAAGAGATACAGGATTCCACCCGAAAGATCATGGGCAGATTCTACCAGTTCAAGTATGTTTTTATGATCGGCGTGAATATACTGTCTTTTCCCGCCATGATCTTTTTTCTGCATAATATCAGGTCCGGGTGGAGAAAATGGTATAGGCCCTGGCGCAACCACTTGCTCCGTTTTGGCGGATGGATCACTATGAAACAGTGGGTAGCGGAGTTCGGGAAAAATAAATTTACCCAAAGGCTGAAGAAAGCAAAAGAGCATCTAAAGAAATAGATAGCGCTATTGCTTTTATTTTCTGAGGCAGGCATGATTGATACGGAAAATAGGATGGTGGAACTGGTGGACCGGGCCTTGCTCGGTCCGGCTCTTCCGGTTTGGTCATACACCAGGGCATATTTTCACTGGAAGAAGTTCCGCAATGTCCGCGCTCTTTTTAAGAATGCTATAAGGAAGATGTCCGGCCCGGTAAAGGTCCTGGATGTGGGTTGCGGTTTCGGCCAATATGTTTTCGCTTTAGACCGGGAATTCGGTAAAGAGCGCAAGCTGGAATTTCAGGGAGTAGATATCGACCCGGTCAACTTGTATTGCTGCGGATTGAAGAAAGATAAATATAAGGCGGATAACGTATCATTCGGTTTGGGCAACGCGGAATCCCTGGCGTTTGCTGATGGCAGTTTTGATATTATTATTTCTACCGAGCTGTTGGAGCATTTGAAAGAGCCGGGCCGCGCTTTAGCCGAGTTTTACCGGGTTTTGAAGCCGGACGGAACAGCTATTATCACAACCCCCAATGATTCTAATATGGTGGTCAGGCTAAAGAATATGTTTGGGCGGATATTCCGGAGAAAAACGTCTGATAGGATGAATGAGGCTGATAGCGAGGCCTCAAAAGCCGAGTATCGCAAGGTCGGTTTTGGCCATATTTCAGTTAAAGGCCTGCGGGAATGGATCAGGATATTGTCTGATTCTGGTTTTAAGACCGAGCATATTAAGAGAGGGAGCTTATTATTGGGAACGCCGCGGCAGGATGTTAAAAGAGTTATCGCGGGATTGTTCATCCTGGCCGAAGTTATCCTGGACAGGCTTCCTTTCCTGAGGAATTTATCCGAGGATGTTATTCTCGGCGCAAGGAAGCGAAATCAGCCATAAAACATTTATTTGTAACCTTCGGTATCGCACGCGGTTCGGTACAACGTCTGCAGGGTTTGGGTTAAATAACGCTCGTTGACCGGGCCGAAGTCATTGGCTTTATCCGGGTCATTCATCAAAGAGGCGATAGTCGGGCGGAAATAGCTTATATTACCGCAGCAGCCGTTAATATAATTAACGCGCGAAACTTTTCCTGCCAGATCACCCCACCAGTTCTTCGCTTCTTCTTCAGTAACAGCGCAGTTAGGCGGACCGGGCTGACAAAGAGCTGCTTGGCTATTCAAGCCTTCATCGCGTAAACCCAAAGAATGACCCAACTCGTGCAGGAATCCTTTGGTAAAACTATCCGCGCTGCCATACCTGGATCTGCCTAATATAATTAAAGAAACTTTTGATATCTCCGACAATTCCGCGCAGGAAACCCCGCCTTTAGCGTCAATGAGCACTAATTTATAAGCTGATTTAATTGAATGCCCGGTCCTGTTCAATAGGGCTCTGTTGATTTTAAGCGGGGGTATGCCTTGGCTTCTCTGAAGAAATTGTTTTTGTTCTTCCGGGGAAAGAACTAACCGAAAAAAGCTGATCCTGTTTGAAATATCCTTAAAGGGCGCGGTTTTCTTTAGCCTGGAAGCGATGGCTATAGTATCTTCTATAAATATTTTCTCACTTTGGTAATTGACAGGGCAGAAAACGAGATTAAGGCAGGATTCTTTAGAAAAACAACATGTGGGGATAAATAGGAATAATAAAACCCAAGTTGTTTTCATTATATTGAAAATAAGGGCAAAGTTATTTCACGCAAACACGCACCGTGCGGCCCACCGCCACCGGGTGGTAGGCGCTGGCCGTGTCAGCCCAGTTGCAGTAGTAGTGACCGGAGCAGCCAACCGACACCGGTTCACTATAAATAGCTGTGCTGGTCCAGCCAGCAGGACAAGCCTGCGGAACACAGGAGCCATCCCAGCCGTGATTAGCACCCGCGGTGTAATCCGTGCCCCAGGCGCAGGAAAGCTGAATTACCGTGGTTCCTCCTCCTGCCTGGGCTACCCAGGATGAGCCGTTGGAATGATAAAGATTATCATTTGTTGATGAGTAAGCTAATTGGCCTTCCTCGCCCCTGACCCAGTTCGCGGGGTTTCCGGATTGCGGGGTAAGGCGGATATCTCCATTCCTATTGGGTTGGTCCAGTTCGCTCATCTGGCCGTCATTATTTGTATCTCCGACTGCCAGCCTGTTGGTTTGCAGTTTGTCATAACTGCCGAAAGGGGAAGGGTAGAAGGTGGTGAGGGTTATGCTCTCATCTGCGGCGAGGACAATGCTTACCAGGGCAATGATAAGCAAAGGCAGGAGCATGGCGATCTTTTGCCTGATCATATGACAGCCTCCGATTTGATATATTAAATAACCGGCAGACACCTTATGGATAAGGTAATCAGGTATATTTAATCACCTTTTTCGTAAGGTGTCAATAATTATCTTATTATGATATACTTACCAAATTATGGAAAAAGAAGAGTTAAAAGAAAGGCTGGCTGTCCGGATCCGCGAACTGCGGCAGAAGTACGGTTTTACCCAGGAAGAGCTTGCCGAGCGCGCGGACCTGGAATACAAACATATCCAGCGTTTGGAGAGCAAACGGCCCTGCGACGCCAAACTTTCCACATTATATAAACTCGCCGACGCTTTTAAAATCCCCCTGAACAAGCTTCTCGACCTCTAAAAAATAATTCCGGCCCTGTTTTTTTGTAATATAATGGTGATTATGAAAAGAAAGATAGCGTTTTTCTTTTTATGCCTGTTGTTTATTCTTCCTGCGGGCATAAAGGCGGATGAGCCCTTGCGCAGGGCTCTTTTTGTCACAGTGCTCCAGGAGCCGGCTGTGCTTTCCCAGCGCCCGGCGATCCTTGAACTGGTCGATTGCGCAAAAAAATCCCGCGTTGAGATACTTTATATCCAGGTTTACCGGGCGAATAAGGCCTGGTTCCCTTCAAAACACGCCGATGATTCCCCGTACGCGGACTGCGTTGATTCCGTAGGCGATGACCCTTTGGATCTTTTAATAAGCCGCGCTCATACCGAGGGGATAAAGGTGTATGCCTGGCTTAACCTGCTGAGTTTGAGCGCGAATAAGAACGCGCCGATGCTGGAAAAATACGGCAACGGCATACTCACCCGCAATATTAAGCCAAAGAAGAAACTTGAGGATTATAAAATAGACAACCAGTATTTCCTTGAACCGGGCGATTTGCGTGTGCGCTCGGAGCTGGTCAATATCGTTGGCGAGGTTTTAGGCGGTTATCCCGGATTGGACGGCATTATCTTCGATTATATACGCTATCCGGATAAGAACCCCGCCTATGGATATACCCGGATGAATATCGACCGGTTCAAAAACACTACCGGTGAGAAAACCGTTGTTGAAGGAAGCGCGGCCTGGAATGATTGGAAGAGGATGCAGGTGACCGGGCTGCTTAAACGCCTGGTTAAGGAATCCCGCAGGCTGCGGCCGGATATCCGGGTGGAGGCCACAGGTTGCGCGCCTTATTCCCGCGCGTATCTTGAGGCTTTTCAGGACTGGCCGTCCTGGCTGGAAAACAAGGTGGTTGATTCGGTCACTGTGATGACTTATGCCCGGACATCCGCGGAATTCGAGAAAGTGGTTTTGGACGCTAAAAAGAGGGTCAAAGATTTCAAAAAAACCAATATCGCTGTCGGCGCCTATGCATTGGGAAATTCTCCGGATATCTTCTTTGAACAGTTGCGCATCTGCTCGGAAGCCAAGCCATATGCCTGCGCCATACTGCACTATGGAAGCCTGCTGGAAAACCCCGGCCTGAACGGTTTATTGACCGGGGACGTTAAAACTCCTTAAGAAACCGTTTTCATGAATCCTCCCGGATCCCCTTGAATTCCCCCTGATAAGTGGATATGCTTAATTATAAAGTTATATGCATTTAAGAAAGAGCGGGGTGGGCTATGGCTAAAATGAAGGTATTGATCATCGACGATGAAGCTGACATCCGGGAAAGGCTTAAGAATATCCTTGAGCGCAAAGGGTATTCGGTTTTTACCGCGGCAGACGGGGTGGATGGCTTGGCGATAGTCAAAGAGACCATAATCGACATAATCTACTGCGATATCGTTATGCCCCGTATGGACGGCATTGAATTCCTGGATAATGTCCGGAAATTCAATCCCCGGGCCGAAGTGATAATGGTCACCGGCTGTTCCACCATGGAAAGGTGCGTCGCTTCGATCGAAAAAAGCGCCTGCGCCTACCTGATCAAGCCTTTGCGGGTGTCGGATATCCTGGAAAGCCTTTCCAAGGCGGTCAGGAGGATCTGCGAGAAGGAAGAGATGATCTGCGCCGCTTTTGTCCCGGTAAGGCATCCGAAGAACCAGGCTGCGCGCAGTATCTAAAATAATATCGGGCGGTATCGGTAAACCTCTGCTGTAAAGATACGGCAGAGGTTTTTTTATTTTGATAATCCGGAATATAATGTATAATTGAACAATACATATCTTCAATCCGGAAAGGTAAGTTATGGCGGCGTTCATCGCATCATTCATATTCGTGGTCCTGGCTGAGATGGGGGATAAGACCCAGTTGTTGGCTATGGCCTTTGCCAGCCGTTACAGCGCCAGGAAAGTCTTGATCGCGGTATTCCTGGCTACGGTCATCAATCACGGGCTTGCCGTGGTTGTGGGGCATTTTTTGAGCGTGGCCCTGCCGATGAAGCTGATCTCTTTTGTCGCCTCGCTGTCGTTCATCGGGTTCGGCATCTGGACTTTGCGCGGGGATAAGCTGAACGGAGAGGATAAGAAGGAAAGCAGATTCGGGCCTGTGCTTACCGTAGGCATAGCTTTTTTTCTGGCGGAGATGGGTGATAAAACCCAGTTGGCCACCGTAGCGTTGGCTGTAGAATATAAAAATATGATCAACGTGCTTATGGGCACTACTTTGGGTATGGTAGTGGCTGACGCCATAGGCATAATCGCCGGCACTGTGATGCGTAAGCACGTGCCGGAAAAGATCATTAAATGGGTATCCGCGGCGATATTCATTCTTTTCGGGATAGCCGGGATGATCAAGGCCGTTAGATAACCGGGGGAGATGTTTTTATTTGTTTTTCAGGGAAGTTTTGTTATAATCGATTGAAGGAGGAAGATTTGATGGAGTTCGCTGATGTAAAAGCTGTGGTAAAATCAATAAATTCGGACAGCGTCCGGGCTGACGCAGATGATTATTTAGAGGTCGTTATCTTAAAAAGCAATATGGAAGCGCTTATCTCCAAGCTCAACGGGTTATTCGGCGCTCCTGTATGGCCGCCGGAAAATAAACTGCCCGGCCCTGCCCAGCAGGCCATAAGCCAATACGGCGGGATCCAGTCCGGGCAGACCTTGTATTTCTACCAGCAGAACGGAGCAGCCTTGTTCGTAATGTTCTGGCCCTGGGGCAACGGGCAGCAGATCACCATCAAATCCGGTAAGAAATAACGTACAAATATTCCCGATCAGCTGTTCAGCGCGCCGCGAAGAATCGGGAATCTTTTGTTTAGTGAACCGCAAATAAATATCTAACGGGGTGAAAAAATGAAGAAATTGGTTTTAATCAGGCACGGGGAAAGTGTCTGGAACAAGGAAAACAGGTTTACCGGCTGGACTGACGTGGATCTCTCTGAAAAGGGCCGTCAGGAAGCGAAAAAAGCGGGTGAGGCGCTGAAAAAGGAAGGTTTTACTTTTGATGTGGCCTATACCTCTGTGTTAAAAAGAGCGGTCCGGACTTTATGGTCGGTGCTGGATGAGATGGACCTGATGTGGATACCGGTCTATAATTCCTGGAGGCTCAACGAAAGGCATTACGGCGGATTGCAGGGATTGAATAAATCCGAGATGGCTTCTAAGTACGGCGAAGCCCAGGTGCTTATCTGGCGCAGGAGTTACGATATCCGGCCTCCGGATCTGGAGAAGACGGATGATAGATACCCGGGTAAGGACAGAAGATACGCGGATATGGATCCCAAGGATGTGCCGGTGGCTGAGTGTTTGAAAGATACGGTAGCCAGGTTCCTGCCTTATTGGCATGAGGAGATCGCTCCGGCGATAAAATCCGGCAAAAAAGTGATCATCGCGGCCCACGGCAACAGCCTGCGCGCGCTGGTTAAATACCTGGATAATATATCCGATGAGGCGATAGTCAAACTGAACATACCCACCGGATTGCCGCTGGTATATGAGCTGGATGATGACCTGAAACCGGTCAAAAGCTATTATATCGGCGACCCGGAAGAAGTAAAAAAGGCGATGGAGGCTGTGGCAAACCAGGGCAAAGCCGGGAAGTAACCGGCTCTTAAAGGAGGATGGGAGATGAACAGGTTCGGGAAAATACTGGTATTCTTGTTCGGGCTGGTCTTTATTCAAACTTTCACTCAAGGAGCGTTCGCAATGGATGAGAAAATAGCGGTTTTGGAAACTAATCAGGGCGTTATCGAGATAAAGCTTATGCCTGATATCGCGCCTAAGGCCTGCGAGAATTTTATAAAGCTTATAGAGAAAGGGTATTACAATGGTTTGATTTTTCACCGGGTGATCAAAAAATTCATGATCCAGGGCGGAGACCCCACAGGCACGGGCATGGGCGGGGAATCGGTCTGGGGCAAGGCTTTTGAGGACGAGCTCAGCCCTAATGTTTCTTTTGACAAGCCGGGTATACTGGCTATGGCCAACGCCGGCCCGAACACCAATGGCAGCCAGTTCTTCATCACTACTGTGCCGACCCCCTGGCTGAACATGCGTCATACCATTTTCGGGGAAGTGGTCAAAGGTTATGACGTGGTTGAAAAGATCGAAAATGCCAAGACCCTGGCCGCAGACAAGCCTGTATCGGTCCAGAAAATAGTAAAAGCGTATATTAAATAATCCAATAGGGGACGGTTCCTCGCATTTTTATCCCTTGTCCGGCAATGAGTTAAGTGGGGTGCCATTGCCAAGTATATCGATCAAGGAATTTAGCGCGGGGATTATTCGCGGATTTCATCTATGGCAGTGGTATTCTGGGTTGGCAATGAGGGTATGCTTATCTTGTTGTAAATCAAGCAGATATAACGCGAGGAACCGTCCCCTAAGATTTTAGTTGACAAAGGAAGATACGTAAGGTATACTTCGCATAGTTTGGTATTAGTAAAGAAGGTGTAGAAGTCAGGACCGTGAGGGATGGATATCTAACCTCGCGGTTTTTTGGTTTCTACAGGATTTGCTAAAATAAAGGTTGAAAGGAGGTAACAAGTTCATGGCAAAAGGCAAAGTAAAGTGGTTTTCAAATCAGAAGGGTTATGGGTTTATTACTCCTGAGTCGGGTGCTGACGTGTTCGTGCATTTTAGCGCTATTCAGGGTGATGGCTATAAATCTTTAGAGGAGGGCGCGGAGGTTGAGTTCGAGGTTGAGAATGGCGCCAAAGGCGAACAGGCTGTTAATGTAAGAAAGATATAATCAGCTACAAGCAGAAGAAAAGCCCGGCAATATAATGCCGGGCTTTTTTTATTTCTATGGCATTTTTAGTTTTTATTGTAAAATAAGCCATGTTTAAAAAACGCTTTCCTATATTACTGCTGCTTATCATCCTATCTCTCAGTCCATTTGCCCGGCTTTCCGGTATTGCCCGGGCCGATAAGCCGTATACCGGAGCCAAGAGCGCAGCTTATTCCTGCAATAACGCGGAATTTTCCCAGGCCATCGGCTATTACAAAAAGGCGCTGTCTAAAAACGACCCAATGGCCTATCTTAACCTGGCGGTGATCTTTAAAGACTTGGAGCGTTATGAGCAGGGGATCGGCGTCTTAAAAAAAGGATTGTCTAAGTTCCCGGCGGATATGCGCATGCGCTCCCTTTTGGCCAGGTTGTATTATCTGAGCAACCGCCTTGACCAGTCGATCGCAATGCTGAACCGGATAATACGCATCGCCCCTGATGACCTGGAAGCCTTGATCATCCTGGGCTTGTGTTACGCCGCCAAAAAAGACGATGCGCAAGCCGAGAGGATTTATAAAAAGGCGTTGTTGCTGGATAAGAATAACATCATCGCCAGGATATCGTTAGCGGATCTGTATTCCCGCCTGGAAAAACTGCCCGAGGCCGCCGAAGAATACCGCAAGATCAGCATAATCGACTCCAGTATCCTGAGGATCTACCGGGCATGGGCAGAGGTATTGTTCACTATCGGCAAATACAAAGAGGCGTTCAGGGTTTATGAAAAGCTATATTCCCAGGAGCCCCGGGATAAGTCAATAGAGGGAAGGCTTGATCTGATCCGTGAAAAACTGGGCGCGGAATTCTTCGCGCAGGAAAAGGCAAAGCGGGTGGCGGCCAAGGCCAGGAAGAAGGTTATGGTCAAGCCCGCGCTTGGGGCGAAGGATATGGTTTACGTGAAGGTCGGGCTTGTTCATACCGATGGCCCGGTGGAATTCAAATGTTCCGGCGGATTCGAGATTATTTCAGGCGCCGGCCAGGTCATCCTGGGTAACGGCGAGGATGGCCGGATCTACGGTATCACCAGGAACAGCGAGGATAAAATAGTCATTTCCACCCAGGGCAAAGACGACCTGATCGCTGACAGACGCGTATTTATCCGGGTATTAAGTCTTGAAGCGACGCTGACCTTGTTCAATGTAAAATACGGCAGGGATAATTTCTGGGCAAATCAGGCAGACCGCTCTTACCGCGGCCAGATCGAGGTTAACGTCATTCCTGCAGGATTAAGCGTCATCAACAAAGTCAGTCTTGAAGAGTATTTATATAGCGTGGTACCTTCGGAGATGCCGGCCAGTTGGCCTAAAGAGGCGCTTAAGGCCCAGGCGATCGCCGCCCGGTCAGAGGCATTGACCAAGCTGGGCAGGCATAAAAATGAGGGGTTTGATTTCTGCCCGGAGGTGCACTGCCAGGTTTATGCCGGGGTAGAGAATGAATCCCCGAATACCAATCAGGTGGTGGATGAGACCAGGGGATTGTTCCTCACTTATAAAGGCAAGCCGGTGGACGCCATTTATTCCAGCTGCTGCGGCGGCAATACCCAGGATAATATATTCAGCAGCAAAGAAGATTTCCCGTATCTGTGCGGGGTAATGGATTCTGTGGCGGAACAGGGGCTGGATTTCCCATTTTCTCCGTATGAACTGGATACCTGGTTAAAGAAACCCCCGAAAGGCCTGCTTTGCGATATCCCGGAATATGCGGCTAATGTTAATTTCCGTTGGGTCAGGATATATACGCCGGAAGATATCCAGCGGATGCTGGCTGAGGTTGCTCCGGGTTTAGGCAAGGCCAGGAATATCATTGTGGTGAAGCGGAATAAATTCGGGCATATCGACATCCTTAGAATAACAGGGAGCAAATCGTCTTATTTGCTTAAACGCGAATCGAATATCCGCAAAACCCTGGGTGGGTTGCGCAGCACGGTTTTTAAGGTAGAGGCAGAATACGGTAAAGACAGGAAACTCCAGAAGTTCGTGATATACGGGGCAGGTTGGGGCCATGCTGTGGGTATGTGCCAGGCAGGCTGCCGGGGTATGGCTAATCAGGGCAGGGGTTATAGGGATATCCTTAAACATTATTTCACCGGTGTAAATCTGGAAAAGAAGTATTAATTTGTTGTAAAAACGCTTAAAAAGCGATAAAATTATCTAATATAACAGAAAGTGAGGCCGAATGAAAAGAGTCTTATTGATAACTTTGTTCTTATTCGTATTTTGCGGGCCAACGGTTTACGCGCAGTTACAGCCTACGGCAAAGGTGGATAATAATGCCGGCAATAGGGCGCTTCCGCCTTATTCCGGGCCTAAGGCCAGGATAGCGGTAGCTGATTTTGAGGTGAAGGCTGCCAAGGCTACCGGTGAGATCGGCACTGGTTTGAAAGAGATGCTGGTTACCGCGTTGATCAACAGCAGCCGTTTCCGCGTTTTGGAACGCCAGGTGCTGAACGCGGTGATGAAAGAGCAGGAATTAGCCGCGTCAGGCGCGTCGCAGCAGGGTAGCGGTCCGCAAAGAGGCCAGCTTAAAACAGCGGACCTGGTGATCACCGCAGCGGTAACCGAATTTGAGCCTAAGGCCTCCGGAGGCAGCGCGGTGTTGGGCGGCGGCGCGGGTATAGGCAAAGGGCTGATCGGCTTAGGTTTAGGCGGATCGACGAATAAAGCCCACATGGCGCTGGATATCCGCATAGTAGATACCTCGACTTCAGAAGTGCTGGCAGCTACCCGCGTTCAGGGATCAGCCTCGGATATCTCCGGCGGCTTAATGGCCGGGTTTATGGGCAGTTGGGGGTTGGGCGTCGGCCTGGCGGGTTACGCCAATACCCCTATGGAGAAAGCCATACGCGTCTGTATAATCGAGGCGGTAAATTATATCGCCCAGAGCGTGCCCGCGGATTATTTCAAATATTAAAGCCTGAATGGAAAGATCAGTATACAAGGGAAAGCTTTTGAATCTTTCGCAAAAAAAGATAAAACTCCCTAACGGTTATATTGCCTGCCTTGAGATCGTCAAGCATCCCGGCGCTTCCCTGATAATCCCCTTCCTTGATAAGAACAGAATAATATTTTTAAGACAATACCGGCCGGTTATCGGTTCATATATTTATGAGCTTCCTGCGGGGACGCTGGATAAGGGCGAGCGCGCGCTTGACTGCTGCCGCAGGGAGATCGTTGAAGAGACCGGTTATTCCGCAGCCAAATTTAAAAGGTTAGGCTTTATTTATCCGGTGCCGGGTTATTCCACTGAGAAAATAACCATTTACAAGGCCGAAGGCCTTAGGAAAACAGCCGGGAATACGCAGCAGGATGAGGTCATCCGCAGTTTAGTGTTCACTAAAAGCCGGGCCGTCCGCTTATTTAAGTCCGGCAGGATAGTGGACGCCAAGACTATCGCTGCTCTGGCTATGTGCGGTTGGCTCTAAAAAATCCGATAGTTTATGCGCATCGTAAGATTTAAATATCGGGGCGAAGAGAACTGGGGTATAGTTCAGCCTGATTCAATCCGGCTGTTAAAATCCCCGCCTTTTCCCTCGATCAGGCCATCTTCCCGAAATATCCCCTTCAAAAAAGTAAAGTTCCTTCCTCCGGCAGCGCCATCCAAAATAATCCTCATCGGCTTGAATTACCGCGACCACGCCAAAGAGCTGAATATGCCTATCCCTAAAGAGCCGGTAATATTTATGAAGCCGGTGTCGTCCTTGATCGCCTGCGCAGAAGACATAATTTATCCGCCGATGTGCGCAAGGCTGGATTATGAAGCGGAGCTCGCGCTGGTGATCAAAAAGAAAGCCAAAAATATCCGGCGCCTCGATGCGGATAAATATATCCTGGGTTATACCTGCCTTAATGATGTAACTGCGCGCGACCTGCAGAAGAGGGATGGGCAGTGGACCAGGGCCAAGTCTTTTGATACCTTTTGCCCGGTAGGCCCGTGGCTGGAAACCGAATTCGACCCGGCGAATGCCCGCGTGCGCGCGTATCTTAATGGCAAATTAAAACAGGATTCTTCAACGCGGAATTTTATTTTTGACATACGGTTTCTGGTTTGCTTTATCTCCAAAGTAATGACGCTGTATCCGGGGGATTTGATATCCACCGGCACCCCTGCCGGAGTGGGGCCGATGCGGCCGGGGGATACGATAACAATCGATATATCCGGCATTGCCAGGTTAGAGAACCGCGTAGCCCGCGGGTAAATATCAAAAAATGCGGCCAGGACCCGGCTTGTCCGGGATCGCCGCAGGCCGCCGGAGATTATCTTCCGGTCCCTCGCGGTAACTTTAGATCGATAACGCGCGCTTGTATTAATACTCCTGTTCCATGCGGTTGAAGAGGTGGCCAGGGTTGACATAGATAAACTTTATAACAAGGAGGTGTGTATGTTGGGTATTGAAGACCCGGGGATATGGTTAGCTTACTTGTTATGCCTGTTATGTATGGGGTTCTGCATCATCTATGGCGCGGTCAACTGGAATAAAGGCGATGAGCCGGTTTATCCGGAGGATGTGAAATGGGTCAAGGACGAAGAACAGGCAAAAGAGGAAGTATAACCCGGAGGATATATGGATAATATATTTATCCTTACGCTGGTCGTCAGCGCGTATTTGTTTATGATCGGTTATCTCGGTTATTACGGTTACCGCAAGACAAAGAACGCCACGGATTACCTGGTGGCCGGAAGGAACACGCACCCATTCGTCATGGCGATTTCTTACGGGGCCACTTTTATCAGCACCTCGGCGATAGTCGGTTTCGGCGGCGCGGCGGCGGTTTTCGGGATGGGCCTTTTGTGGCTGACTTTCCTGAACATCGCTTTGGGGATCATTATCGCTTTTATCATTTTCGGAAAACGCACCAGGAAGATCGGGCATAACTTGGACGTGCATACGTTCCCGGAGCTTCTGGGGAAAAGGTTTAAATCCAGCTTCATCCAGGGGTTCGGCGGCCTGGTCATCTTTTTATTTATGCCGCTATATTCGGCGGCAGTGCTGATCGGCGCGGCGCGCTTCCTGGAAACCACGTTTCCCACGTATATAAACTATAGCGTGGCTTTGCTTATATATACCCTGATCATCCTGGCTTATGTCCTGGCCGGCGGGTTAAAGGGGGTTATGTACACGGACGCCTTGCAAGGGACGATCATGTTCGTGGGCATGATCATATTGTTCATCTTTACTTACGCGAAATTGGGCGGAGTTACTGTGGCGCATCAGGCGCTTACCGCCATATCCGATAAGGTCCCGGCCAATCTCGTAGCGTTGGGGCATCAGGGCTGGACCAAAATGCCTGCTTTGGGCTCTAATTTATGGTGGACGCTGGTATCGACGATAGTTATGGGCGTGGGGATAGGGGTTCTTGCCCAGCCGCAACTGGCGGTAAGGTTTATGACCGTGAAAAGCAATAAAGAGCTCAACCGCGGCGTATTGATCGGCGGGATATTCATCCTTTGTATGACCGGTTTTGCGTTTGTAGTCGGCGCGCTTTCAAATGTCTATTTCCTGAATAATCCCCAGTTTGCCAAGATCTCGGTGGCGGTTGCCGGGGGGAATATGGATAAAGTGATCCCGGCGTACATAAACAGCGCTTTGCCGTCCTGGTTCGTGTACCTGTTTATGCTGACGCTTTTGTCCGCGGCGATGTCCACTTCCAGCTCGCAGTTCCATACCCTGGGCACATCTATCGGCAGGGATTTTGTCGAAAAAGGGCTATTGGCCGGAAAGAATTTCAAGTATACCGTGGGGATCACCAGGCTGGGCATAATCGCCGGGGTGTTGGCTACGGTGACTTTGGGTTATAAGCTTCCGGGGAATGTCATCGCTATCGCCACCGCTTTATTTTTCGGCTTGTGCGCGAATACGTTCCTGGCTGCTTATGCCGGAGCTCTTTTTTGGAAGGGGATGACCAAGACCGGCGCTATCGCCAGCATGATGGTAGGGTTTTTCGGCACCGCGTTCTGGCTGCTCTTCATCCATCAGAAAGAAGCGGTGGCCATAGGTTTATGCAAGTTTATTTTCAACAAGCCCTGCCTGGCCGGGCATCCCTGGACAGTGGTTGATCCTATAGTGGTTATCCTGCCTATTTCTTTGTTGACCGCGGTGTTGGTGAGCACATTCACCAAAAAACTGCCCAAGGATCACGTGGAGAATTGCTTTAAACATATATAAAAAGGGGGGTTCGATGGCACGAAAACTTTTTATCGCGGCAGGTGTGTTTCTGGGGGCTTGGCTTTTATTATCCGCCAGCGCGTTCGCCCAGGTGAATTTCAAAGGCGGGATAGCCGAGCGGGTGCGCCATGAATACTGGTCGAACAATTGGGATATGGAGAATCATCATTATGACAAGGGCGACCGCAACTATTTCCGTTTGAAGACCAGTTTCTGGGGCAAGGCCGATTACGAGGATCTGGGCCTTTATGTGAAGATGACCAATGAAAACAAAGCCTACGCTTTTTACGGCGGGTCAGCGGATAAAAAGTACCATTATGATATCGACGAGGTCGTTTTTGACAACCTTTATCTGGACGTGAACAAGCCGTTTGACCTGCCCTTGAGCATACGCGCGGGCAGGCAGGATTTCCTGGGGCCGACCGGTTACGGCGAAGGGTTCTTGATCGCCGACGGCACTCCCTTGGACGGCTCAAGGACATATTATTTCAATGCCTTGAAAGCCAGCTGGACGGTGAATGAGCGGAACACCCTGGATTTTATTTACATCAATAATCCCAGGAGCGATATTTACCTGCCGGTGATCAATAAGAGCAAGCCTACCACGCAGCTGAATTATACCGACGAACAGGCGTATGTCTTTTACCTGAAAAACAAGGGGATAAAAAGCCTGAACTTTGAGCCTTACTATATTTACAAGACTGAAGGCGATAGGGGAGGCTCCGGTTTGCAATCGCAAAGGGGATACGTTAATACGATCGGCGCGTTCGGGAAATATAATCTCGAACCGTGGACGTTCAGGGCGCAGTTGGCCGATCAGTTCGGCAAATACGGCAAAGAGGACCGTTCCGGACTGGGCGGCTACGCGTTCGTGGACCGGGATTTCAAGGAAACAGTCTGGTCTCCCGGCGCTACTTTGGGCGTGGTTTATCTTTCCGGCGACGACAAAAAGACAGGCAAGAATGAGGGCTGGGACCCGTTGTTTTCACGTTATCCCTGGTTTTCCGAGCTGTACCAATCCGCGTTCACCGGGGAGTCAGGCCCGGCGTACTGGACTAACCTGCAGATGTATAGGGTAGGATTGAGCGCAAAACCGTCGGCGAAAATGAAATTAAGCTTCTTTTATAATTTCCTGCGGGCTAACGAGACTATCCCGGCAAGTTCCACATATTCATATTCCGGCAAAGGCAAGGACCGGGGGCATTTGGAGCAGGCAAGGATCGATTATGCCTTTAACAAGAATATATCCGCGTATTTCCTGGCTGAGTATTTCCAGCCGAGAAACGTTTATGCCTCAAACGCGGACAACGCTATATTCTTGCGCACCGAGATCCAGATCAAGTTCTAACATAGGGGACGGTTCCTCTTAATGTAACCTTATATTATGCCGGAAGTTATGATAAGCCGTTTGTCAAAAAAATAATATTAGCGGCGCCGGGGATTTGTAAAATGGCTTGTTGTAACTTGATGTCGGCTAAAGGTTTGGAAGCCGAGGAACCGTCCCCTTTTTTGTTGATTATTTCTTTCCGGATAGTATAATAAAAGCCTGTGGAAAAATACCAACGTTAAGGCTAAAGATGCTAAATGATTTTTGTATAATGATCTTCGGCAGCTTCCTGATCGGGGTCGTTCTGGTCCTGGTATTGATGAAACTGTCCCGGAAATATAAGTTTTTGATCCCCAAGGGCATGCCTTTGGTCGGGGGGATAGCTTTCGGCGTTTCTTTCCTGGCATCCAGCCTGTTATTTTTCTTTTTCCATCAATTCCTGCCGGAAAATATCAAAGGGCTTTTGCTTTCTTCGTCTATAATCCTGGTCGCCGGGATCATCGACGATATCCATGAATTATCCGTTTTGTTCAAATTCTCCTTTCAGATCCTGGCGACCATCCTTATCGTTATGTTCGGCGTAAGGACATATATCGTCGGCATCGGCGGCACTTTGAATCTTATCATAACTTTTATCTGGATCATCGGCATAACCAACGCCTTTAATCATTTGGACGTGGTTGACGGCTTATGCGCCGGCACCGCGCTGGTGGTGAGCCTGGCTTTTTGCGCGATCGCGCTTTTGAACGGCGATCTGCTTAACGCGGCCCTTACTTTGGCTTTATGCGGGGCGGTTATAAGTTTTTTGCGCTACAACTTGCCGCCGGCAAGGGTTTATATGGGCAATGCCGGAAGCCATTTTCTGGGTTTTGTGATCGCGGCTATAGCCCTGTTAATAAGCTACGCGCCGATGGAGAGAAAGGCCGCCTTGCTTTCTCCCATATTTATTTTGTGGCTGCCGATATTCGATACGTCGTTTTTGGTTTTTATGCGCATCGCCAAAAAAATACTGCCTTTCCGAAAAAGCAACGACCATCTGGCTTTCAGGTTTCTGGCTCTGGGGTATTCCGGGAAAAAGGCTTTATTCGCGATGTTCGTTTTATGCCTGTTCTTCGCTTTGTGCGGGGTGTTGATCAGTCAGATGCCTAATCTTTCGGGCATGATCATTGTTTTTCTGGTGGCTTTGGTGAGTTTCGCGTTGATAATAAGGATGAGTAAGGTAATTGTTAAAGGATAAAATATCGTGAATGTCCCTGTTGAAAAAGAATTAGCGTTTTTGTCCGGGAACGAAGCCTTGGCCCAGGGCGCGTATGAGTCCGGGCTTAAGGTGGCCGCGTCTTATCCGGGAACCCCGGCCACGGAGATATTGGAATATCTTTCCAGACTTAATGACGTGGATACCCAGTGGTCGGTGAACGAGAAAGTGGCGTTTGAGGTTGCCCTCGGCGCTTCAATCGCCGGAGCGCGTTCTCTTTATTCCTCCAAGCACGTGGGGCTAAACGTAGCCATGGATCCGCTGATGACCTCGGCTTATACCGGGGTGGGAGCGGGATTCGTGGTGGTTACCGCCGATGACCCGGGGATCCATTCTTCCCAGAATGAGCAGGATAACCGTTTGATCGCCAGGGTCGCCAAGATACCGCTGATCGAGCCGGCCAGCCCCAGCGAGTGCAAAGAATTCATCAAGCAGGCGTTCGTTATCAGCGAAGAGTTCGATACCCCGGTATTATTCCGGATCACCACCCGGGTAGCCCACACCAAGGAAAATGTGGTTATCGGCAAAAGACAGGAACAGCCTAAAAAAGAATTCCAGCCGGACCCGGTAAAGTACGTGATGGTGCCCAGGAACGCCTATCGCAAACATATCGAGCTGGAGAAAAAGATCGTCCGTCTCCGAGCATATTCGCAGAAAACCCCTTTGAATAGAATAGAGCTTAATGACCGCAGGATCGGTTTTATCTGCAGCGGGGTATCGTATCTTTACGCCAAGGAAATGTATCCTAATGCGTCGTTCTTGAAGCTGGGGATGGCTTATCCGTTCCCCGGCGAGCTGGCTAAGGAATTTGCCAAAAAGGTCAAGCAGGTGGTGGTTGTCGAGGAGCTGGAGCCTTTTCTGGAAAATAATCTGCGTCTTGCCGGGATAAAGTTCCGGGCAAAGCATCCGTCTTTTAGGATCGGAGAATTAAGGCCGGAATATATCCCGAGGATAGTAAAGGGGGAGGAAAAGGCCGAGCAGGATGCCACGGAGCGCAAACCGGCAATGTGCCCTGGATGCCCGCACCGTCCTGTTTTCTGGACACTTAAGAAATTAAAGTGCGTGGTCACCGGGGATATCGGCTGCTATACGCTGGGGGCCTTGCCTCCTTTGGCCAGCCTGCACACCTGCGTGTGTATGGGCGCAGGAATAACTTTGTTTGAGGGGTTCCGCCGGGTCCTTTCCGGGAACGTGGTCGGGGTCATCGGGGATTCGACTTTTGTGCATTCAGGGGTCACCGGTTTGATAAACCTGGTTTACAACAAAACCAAAGGCCTGGTGATCATCCTGGATAATTCCACTACCGCTATGACCGGCAACCAGCCGCATCCGGCTACCGGGATCACCATTAAAGGCGAGAAGACCCATAAGCTGGTCATCGAGGACCTTTGCCGCAGCTGCGGGGTGGATAACGTGGATGTTGTAAATCCTTTTAAGACCAAAGAACTCGAAGCTATGGTCAAGGCCAGGCTGGCGGAGGATAAACTCTCAGTGATAATCGCCAGGTTCCCTTGCCGGTTGATCGAGCGCAGCCGCGCAGTTGCTCCGGTATATGATAAGGATAAATGCCGGAGATGTTATAGCTGTCTGTCCCTGAACTGCCCGGCGATCGAAAAACTGGAAGACGGCTTGATCCGGATAAACACGGATTTTTGCTCGGGCTGCAACCTTTGCGTTGAAGCCTGCAACCTTAAAGCCATAAGGATAAATGAATAAATCCAGGACGGTAAATATATTTTTTTGCGGCACAGGAGGGCAGGGGGTATTGACCGCCGCGGAGATCTGCGGCTGGGCCGCCATATTCGAGGGATTCCACGTGAAGAAATCCGAAGTGCACGGAATGGCTCAGAGAGGCGGTTCGGTGGAGTCGCACCTGCGTTTCGGCGAACGGGTATTCTCTCCGCTTATCCCTATGGGGGAAGCGGATTTTCTGGTGGCTTTTTACCGCCAGGAAGGGCGCAGGCTTAAGGGATACCTGAAGCCTGCCGGCCTGGACCTTACCGATGAGCTGGAGAACGCCGCTAAGATCGTGCATGAAAAAAAATATATGAATATATTCCTGCTGGGGGTTTTATCAAGGCATTTATCTATAAAAGAGGCGAGTTGGCTGAAAGCCGTCGAACGGGTATTCCGCAATAAGAACCTCGAGGAAAATAAAAAAATATTCTGTATAGCAAGAGGAGCCGCGCTATGATCTGGAACGAGAAGATGGAGTGCATTAATCCCAAGGATCTGAAGAATCTGCAATACGAGCGGTTGAGGAACGTAGTCAGCTATGTTTACCGGAACTGCCCGATGTACCGGGAGAAGCTGGATAAATACGGGGTCGCGCCCAAGGATATAAAAACGCTGAGCGATATCAAGAAGCTGCCGTTTGCCACCAAAGAAGATATGCGGGACAGTTACCCGTTCGGGCTTTTCTCGGTACCCGGCAAAGATATCGCCGAGCTCCATGTTTCCAGCGGCACCACGGGAAATCCCACGGTAGTCGGTTATACCAAAGAAGACCTGGATCTCTGGGCTGAGGTCATTGCCAGGGCGCTGGGATGCGCCGGGGCTGAGCCGGGAGATAAGATACAGATCGCTTACGGATACGGTTTGTTCACCGGCGGCCTGGGATTCCATTACGGAGCTTTGAAGATGGGGCTGACCATTATCCCCACTTCATCCGGCCAGACCAGGAGACAGTTGAAGATCATGAATGATTTTAGACCGCGGATCCTGGCTTGCACACCCAGCTACGCGTTATATATGGTCGATGAGGCCCGGGAAATGGGATTACCGCCGAGGAACAGCAGTTGGGAGATCGGCATATTCGGCGCAGAGCCGTGGAGCGAGCCTATGCGCAAGGAGATCGAGAATACCTGGAATATGCTGGCCACCGACGTGTACGGGCTTTCCGAGATCATCGGACCGGGCGTGGCCCAGGAATGCACGCATAAGAACGGGCTGCATGTTTTCTGGGATGTATTTTTCCCGGAGGTGATCGATCCCAAGACAGGGGTAGAAGTTAAAGATGGCGGCAAGGGCGAGCTGGTAATTACTACATTGACCAAGAAAGGCCTGCCGTTGTTAAGATACAGGACGCGCGATATTGTCAGCATAAAATACGAGAAATGCGCCTGCGGCAGGACTACGCCTCGGATCAGCAAGATCCTGGGCAGGACCGATGATATGATAATCGTGCGCGGTATCAATGTCTTCCCGTCGCAGATAGAACATGTGCTTTTGAATATCGAAGGGACCCAGCCGCATTACCAGCTGGTGGTCGAGAGAAAATCCGGTGGACTGGATGAGCTGGAGGTGTTGGTCGAGGTAGAGGAGAAAATATTCTCCGACGAGATCAAGAAACTTCGGGGGCTCGAGGAAAAGATCAGAGAGAGCATTGAGAATAATCTCGGGGTTTCGGTAAAGGTTAAGCTTGTCGAGCCCAAGACCATTGCCCGCAGCGAAGGCAAAGCTAAGCGCGTCATCGACAAGCGCATCCTGTAGACGTTGTAGCTAAATCGCTGGTAAACATATGCTTACAAATAAATGTTTTATGCGGTAATTTATAATGAAATTAGGCCATATAACATTTATTTGTAATCGTTTGTGTGAGTAGGGATTGCGTACAACGTCTGCAGGGGTATTGACACTCGGCGCAATGGCACCCGACTTTATTGGAAAAAGTCGGTGTCCGCCTCGTGGCGGAGAATCTGCGACGGTGTTTGCGATATTGACCCCCGGTCTAATCGGAT
>JALOCB010000021.1 GCA_023227985.1 Candidatus Omnitrophota bacterium
AGGCGTTCGACCATAAGGAACCCCTGTATTACTATTTTTACGCGTTCCCAGGCGGGTTTCTGCCGTGGATAATCCTATTGCCCGCGGCCTGTTTCTTCCTCGTAAAGAACCGGGCTGACGGCCGCGCCAAGCTCCTCGCATGCTGGGCCTTATCCATATTCATCTTCTTTACGACATCGAGATCAAAGAACATACTGTATATATTGCCGATGTATCCTGCTGCCGCCATCGCTATAGCATATTACTGGGACCATGAACGGAAGCCCTTAAAACCTTTGATGATCTCCGTTGCGGCGATCATCGCGCTGAGCGCCTCCGTCTCATTATTTGTAATGCCCCATATCGACAGGCTCAAGTCGCCGAAGTACCTCTCATCCGAGATAAGGGAGGCCATCGGCCCGGATGGCAGGCTGTCCACATTCAGGATAAACCCCGTATACTGGATCTACTACTGCGGACGCGGCCATATAAACGAGCTTGACGGCAACGATAAGCTTAACGAATACCTGCTCTCAAAGGAAAGGGTATTCTGCATAATAGACCTTAGCGCATATAGGGACTACATAAGCTCCAATAAGAACCACGGGTACCTGCTCGCTTACACGCCTTACGGAAGCAGGAAGACGCTCGGGCTCATCTCAAACAGGATCAGGTAATGTCCGAAGACCAGCTGCATATAGCGTTTGTTTGGCACATGCACCAGCCATATTACAGGAACCCGCTGACCGGAGAGATCTCGATGCCATGGGTCAGGCTGCATGCCGTAAAAGATTACCTGGACATGGCGCTGATGCTCCGGGATCATCCGGGCATACACCAGACTTTCAATATGGTCCCGTCCCTGTTGGAGCAGATAGAGGACCTTTCAAGCCCGGGGTCCAGGAAGGACCTGCCGTTCGAGCTCACGATAAAACCCGCGAAAGAGCTTACGGAGGCCGACAAATTATTCATACTCCGGAATTTCTTCATGGCTAACTGGGACACGATGATAAAGCCTTTCCCGCGCTATTACGACTTGCTCGTAAAGAGGGGGAAGCATTTTTCGCGCGATGAGGCCGCGGCTGCGGCAAAACGCTTTACGCCGCAGGACTATACGGACCTGCAGGTGCTTTTCAACCTGTCCTGGATCGACCCCTTCTTCAGGGAAAAAGACGCGGAACTCAAGGCATTATCGAAAAAGGGGAAGTACTATACCGACGAGGACAAGGCCGTTGTGCTTGATAAGCAGATGGAGATAATGAGGGCTATTATCCCGGCTTACAGGAAATTGCAGGATGAGGGCATTATAGAGGTCTCGGTGTCCCCGTATTTCCACCCGATCCTGCCGCTGTTATGCGATACGGATATAGCGAAAACTTCCTATCCCGAGATCGTGCTGCCAAAGACGACTTTCCGCCATCCGGAGGACGCCAAGAAACAGGTCGAATCGGCCGTAAGGTATTATGAAGACAGGTTCGGGAGGCCGCCGCGCGGAATGTGGCCTTCCGAGGGGTCCGTGAGCGACCAGGCTGTCGGCATCATAAGCGAAGCCGGTTTAAAATGGGCGGCTACCGACGAGGAGGTACTTTTCCGGTCACTTCAAAGGCAGAGAACGCCGGAGGCGCTCTACAGGCCTTACTCCGCGAACACGCAGAAAGAGGGCCTATCGCTGATATTCAGGGATAGGACGCTTTCCGACGCGATAGGATTCGTTTACCAGAGCTGGCCGCCGGAAAACGCCGCAGCCGATTTCATAGGCAAACTCCATGCCATCAAGGATAAACTTCCGAGATCCAAAACTCCGTACCTCGTCCCGGTAATACTGGACGGCGAGAACGCCTGGGAATTCTATCCGAACGACGGGCGTGACTTCCTCAGGTGCCTCTACAGGGGCATCCAGAATGACCCGGGCCTGAGGACAACGACCGTCTCCGGCTATCTCGAGCAGTTCCCATCGCAATCAAGGCTTGAAAGGATCCACCCGGGCTCATGGATCAACGGGAATTTCAATATATGGATAGGGCATGAGGAAAAGAACAAGGCATGGGAATACCTTTTTGAGACCAGGGAGATGCTTAAGGATTTCGAAAAAACCCAGCCCGATCAGGCCGCACTGGGCAATGCCTGGAAGGAGATATTCATTGCGGAAGGCAGCGACTGGAACTGGTGGTACGGCGAGGACAACTCCTCGGCCAACGATGATGAATTTGACCGCCTTTTCAGGATGCACCTTTCCAATGTCTACTCGTTCATAGGGAAGACACCTCCCGAATACCTGTCAATACCGATACGGGCAAAGAAAGCCAGGATAGCCAGGGAACCGGCGGGCTTCATGAACCCCGTAATAGACGGCAGGGACACCAACTACTTCGAATGGGTCAACTCCGGGCTCGTGGATGTGAGCAAGCGCGGAGGGACGATGCACCAGTCGGAGACCATACTGAAACAGCTTTATTTCGGATTTAACAAAGACACTCTGTTTTTCAGGTTCGACCTTTCACAGAGCAACGGTAACGGCGCGCTTGGGTTGAGCATATTGCTGATCAATAAGGGCCTGAAGATATCCGTGCCGGCGCTGTCAAACAATATGCCCCTTGAATATATCATATCCAGGCTTTCCGATGATGAATCGTGGTCCGCCGTCAAAAAATGCTGCACCTCGGCATTTGACAGGATACTTGAAATAGCGGTAAAATTCGATGACATCGAGGCGGCGAGGGGAGAAACGCTTAAACTTATAGCTACTATAGACCGGTCGGGCGCGGCGATCGAACACTGCCCCGAATTCGGCGCGATCCAGATAACACTCCCGTCGGACGATTACGAGTCGCAACAGTGGAATGTGTGACCGTCCGTGTTGACATGCCGCCATATTTTGTATATACTTATATAAAATGTCTATAATACTTATCTCGATACTTGCAGCCGCCGTACTATTTGTAATATATGTGCTTTCTTCAAGGGAAGAAAGGGACATAACAGACAGATTTGCCCCGCACGGGAAGGTAGAAGGCTATTATTCCGGCGGCCCCGAAAGAAGAAGATCCGAGCGTTTTGACGCGGAATTAGATGTAAAATACAGCGTCCTGAGATCCTCACCTGCTAATCTCCGCACAAACAGCAAGAATATCAGCCAAACTGGCATTGCGATGCTTTTATACGAAATACTTCCCAGGAACTCGCTGGTGGATATGGAGATATCGCTTCCCGGCAGGAAAGATAGCGTCAAGATGAAAGGGCGCGTGGCCTGGTGCGAGGACCGTAGCGGGCCCGAAAGGTTAGACGGCAACGGCAAGAGGACATTCGTAGCCGGAGTGGAATTCGTGGAACCGGACGCGAAACACAAGAACGAGCTGGTCTCATATTTAAAAAGCAGGCCCGCGTCTTTATGAGCGGCAGGGAGAAGGTCAAAAGCGCGCTGATGGGGCTCGGGTTCGATTGCGATGACGGCCGGAAAAGGATAACGGTAGGCGATAACTACAGGCTTTACGGCGGGTCAAAGGTGACCCATGAAGTAATGAGGGAAAAAGCCGTAAAATTCAACGAGCAACTGAAGAAGCGCGGCAAATCTCTCGATGACGTGTCGATCGATGAAGTTGCGGATATCGCTAACAAGATAGGGCTTAAACCCCTAAACGAAAACAAGGAGAAAAGCAATGGCAGTTCCAAAAGGACTTAGGAACAAGAGAAGGAAGAAACGCATGTCCGGCAAAGCCCACAGGGGCCCGAAGAAGTAATCGGCATGGCTGGCTTTTTCTCTGTCCGTAAAAACGGGCAGATAGCCGTTGCCGAGATCCTCGAAAAGGATTCTAAGGATGTCATCCTTAATTTCAAGAACCTCGATTTCATCTCATCCCTGGTGCTTGCCGGGATGGTCTACCTGCTGAAACTCACCAAGGATAAAGGCGGCAAGCTGAAGCTCTGCGAATTAAGGGACAAGGTCAAGGAGGTGTTCAGGGTAACCGACCTTGACAAGGTATTTGAGATATATCCCACCGAAAGCGAAGCGCTGAAATCCTTTGATTAGCCACCCGGTCAATAATAAGATCTCAAAGCTGGCGCAGCCTGCCTGCCGCATAGTCCTCAAGGCCGGAAAATACCTGAAGGATAACAGCAGGAAGATCAAGAAAATATCCTACAAGGGGGCCATAAACCTCGTAACAAACGTTGATCACGAGGTAGAGGATATCCTGATAGGATCCCTTCGCAGCGCATTCCCGGAAATAGGCGTCTTGTCCGAGGAATCAGGCAAGATCGACTATGGTCCCGGCCTGGCATGGGTGATAGATCCGATCGATGGCACCACGAATTTCGCCCATGGTTTCCCTTTTTATGCCATATCCGTGGCCCTGGAAAAGGCAGGAAAACCCATCCTTGGGATAGTATATAACCCCGAACATAACGAGTTTTTTTACGCGGAAAAAGGCAAGGGCGCCTTCCTTAACGGAAAATCCATTAAAGTGAGCACCCAGAAATACCTTAAAAAAAGCCTGCTCATGACAGGGTTTTCCTATAAGCTGGGAAAGAGCATGGAAGAGAATCTTGTCCATTTCAGGCATTTTCTAATGTCCTCGCAAGCCCTACGCAGGGCCGGCTGCGCAAGCCTTGACCTGTGTTATGTGGCCTGCGGAAGGCTTGAAGGATTCTGGGAATTGGACCTTTTCCCATGGGACACCGCAGCGGGTTGGCTAATAGTAAAAGAAGCCGGGGGAGAGGTGACTGATTTTACCGGAAAACAATACTGCCATAATTCCAATAAGATCCTGGCAACGAACGGCAAGATCCACAAGCAGATGATAAAGATCCTTTCCCGAAGGCAAAAGTAACCAAAATTACACAATCCGCGGCATGCTGATAACCATCCAGAACGATAAAAGACGGCTGTTTTCCTCTTGCAGGCAACGTCCTATAATATATCTTATGTTAAGTACAGGAGCACACGGAACAAGCTGTGTATAAGTATTTCCTTTCACCGGGTATTTGTCCCTATTGGTTGGTTTATGAGGCGGTTTTCATGTTGGTTATGGCATAAGAAATGCCCGGAATTTGCGCCTGGTTGGCCCTATTCCGGGCATTCTTTACTGAATTACCCCTTACTTGCAGCAACCGCAAAAGCTCTTGCAGGCCTTTGCCAGCGCCTTCAAGGCTGATTCAGCTTTCTTCGGGTCCTTTGACTTTACCTCAACCTGGACGCCTTCTTTAGTCTTCTTAACCGAGCAGCAACCTTTCATTTATTTCACCTCCTTTCCCGATCATATAATTCGATGGCCATCGAACTTATTCATCAAAAAAAAATTACTTCAGGAAATCCCTTATGGCCTTTACGGCCTGATCGTTAACTTTGCAGCGGTACGTCCGGCCTTCGCGTTCACATGTTATCAGGCCGGCGTTCTGGAGCTCCTTAAAATGATGCGAGATCGTTGACCGCGACAGCTTCATGCAATCGCAGGCATGCGAAAAGGCCTTCTTTATGACCTTTGTCGCGCCGGCGCAGCACAACTTATCCCCTCCTGCCTTAAATTCCGATCCCCCCTGCTGGTCCGCCGGGGCGCAGCACTGCTTATAGATCATCATAAAGATCTTGAGCCGCTGCTCGCTCGAAAGCGCCTTGAACATCTTTGAATAGTTCGATTGTTCCATAGTGATAGAACTATATCACAGGTCCTTTTTCCTGTCAAGTTGTTTTATGGAAGATCTTTCTCAATACTTTCTTACTATGTTTACGAGCTTTCCTATGATGCTGAAATCTTTATGTATCGGAGGATACTTGCTGTTCGCCGCCTCCAGGAAAAACCTGCCGGCGCCACGCTTCAACCTCTTTAAGGTAACTTCGTTATTATCCAGCAACGCGGCGATGATGTCGCCGTTATCAGCCGTCTTCTGTTTCCTGATGACCGCTATGTCGCCATCCATGATCCCTGCCTCGATCATACTTTCGCCTTTGACTTTCAAGGCAAAGGTATTCTCCCGGGGGATCTCGACATAGCCCTCGATATCTTCATAGGCCAATTTTGGCTCCCCGGCCGCAATACTGCCGACTAATGCAATACCTCTAGACTTCCCTCCTGTCCGGGTTAGATAACCCTTTTTATGAAGTGCTTCGAGATAATCCCTTACTGTTCCGGTCGACGCGAAGCCCATCTCCCCTGCTATCTCCCTTATGGTTGGAGGCAGGTTCTCCCCCACTCTCTCGCGGATAAATTTCAGGACCTTCTCTTGTTTGGCAGTTAATTCCACTTGGGGTTTCATAGGCAGGAATATACCACACATTTGTGTGGGTGTCAATTACTAAGATCCGCGAGACAATAAGTTGAGAGATGTCCATGGAAAGGCAAAAATATTGAGCGACAGAAAGACTCTCCGTATACAGCTTATCCGGGAATGGTACGGCTCTAAAGCGGGGCTCATCAAGATAAAAAGGATAGTATATATAGAATTTTTGGTTAACTTGCTTTCCAGAAAAGACTTCTTTTTATAATCTACTGCGAAATTTCTATAATGTTACCATCGGGATCAATAACGCGGAAAAAGGGGTGTCCCGTCCCTTCGTCTTTTGTAATCATTGTGATAATTTTTTTGTTTGCCGTCTTCAATTTCGTAAAGTATTTTTCTAAGTCATTTACTTCAAAATAGAGTATCGAACAAGTTGACATATTAGGCGTCAAATTTGATAAATATTTCGATTGCACAAGGACGACTTTCTCTTCAAAAACCACTATATCCTGAGAACTTTGGATAACATGCAATCCTATGAGATCTCTATAAAATGCCTTTGAACCAGAAAGAGATTTGACGGGAATTTTTATGCCGCTTTTGATACCTAAAAAAACATTCGTATTAATACTCTTAACTATAATTTTATCTTTTCCCTGGACTTTGAAGGAAGAAAATTTTTCCCTTGTTATTTTATGTAAGAAAATACTTTGACCATCCTCGAAACTAATTTTGCGCAATTGAACCCGATAACGGTCATTTTTGCTATATTGATCTGGTAACACTTCCACTGTGCCTACTCGTTTATCGGGCATAGCGATTTTACTGCCTCCTGTTTCTTTAAAAATATACCCCCTTAGCTCCATAATAGTTCTACGTCTAACGGGAATATGAGAAATATTCTGTTCTTTTCTTTCGTTTTTTAATAAAAGTGCTTCTGCTACAGATCCCAGATAATCTGCATCCTGGATATCTTTGCGTATATTCGAAAGCCATAAATCACCCGCAATTAAACCTAATAATCCTCCAGTCATGGAAGCAATAGTATCGGTATCTGTGCCTCCAGCAAACGCCGGTTTCACTATCCCATGTAAAGGATCAATTGCGTAGCGTGAAGCAAAATAAATCGCAACGGCCATAGAAACAGTACCAGCCCCAGTAAATTTTGATTTTACAGCACCCACATCCGAAAGCAACTTATCATCTACAGCAAGCGCGCCTTTATCTATTTCAGCTTTACAGCGTTCAATTAGACTGATCGATTCATTACCAACATCTCTCCATAATCGAAGATAATCATTCTCGTTATGCTTATTAGCAATTTCTATCCATTGAGCGTATTTTTCATTTAACGTTGGTAGCTTTAACCATATATCCCTCCCATCCAACATCTCTTGAATAATTTGTCCATAACCAAGATCTATTGGAGCATGTAATGCCCGCCAGAGTGCATACCCATAAGCAAGAGCTCCCAACAATGCCCTAGGATGTCCGTGAGTTACAATACCGTCAAGGAATATACTTTCAGCCACTTCTTCAAAAGATTTACTATCCTTATGAAAAATTGCATGAGGTAGAACACGCATAGCGACACCATTTCCTCCGGCATTAAAGTATCGTTTTAATTCATCAGAAGATGGCTTGATCCAAGGCAGGTATCCATCTAAACAGGCATCTGCCGCACGTTTCGTTGCTCCTCCACCGCCTCGTGCATAAAGCGTCCATAAGGGCAACTCTACCTCCGACCACTGACCAAACCAATTAATACCAGAAAGAAGTGAGCGAGCTACAGCAAGAATAAGTTGCGTATCATCACTGTAGCTCCCCTTATTTATCCGTTCTTCAAAAGGATAATACCGTTCTCCGGATCGGCGAGTCCAGGATGTCAAATTAAGAGTAATTTCAGCTTCTTTATTTTGAGATAAGTTCTTGTTGATAAATTCATTTGGCCATCCGAGGGCATCACCATATGCAGCTCCCAAAATAGCACCGACTGCTTTATGCCTTAGTAGATCATTCTGCATTTTATCACTCATAGTTACCTCCGAAATATTTTTTCTGTTGGTTTTACACCGGAACTAATTGCTTCACTTAAGCCATATTTATCAAACATCTTTAAGGAAACGAAAATATCAGGAATCTGATCTATATTTGACATCTTCAATCTTAAAATTTCATTCTTCGCCTGAGTCCTATCTCTTACTATTACGCCAAAAATATCAGACAATTGAATACAATCTAGAACTAATACTTCCGCCTGATTATCTGTTGGACAACACAAAAGATGTGTAGAAGTTCTTGTATACCGTTTTCCTTGGCTACCAGAAACTTCAGCTTGAAAAAGATCTAGAAAACCAGTTATTCCAGATTTAATCCTATTACCATAACTAGCAGCCGCATTGCAAGGGCAAAACAGCGTTTTCTCTTCCCAAAGATAGTCTGGTTTAATAAGCAAAACAACCCAATCCTTGAAAAGAGCCTCCTTCGAGCGAGCTGATGAAAAAAACCATGGATTCGGGTATTCTATTGAACAACAAATATGGTTTTTATGTCCATCTAAACGTTTTAAATCTGTTGGTATGAACAAGGCCCTTTCATCTTCTTCAAGGTGCCTAGTTGCTAATATTCCTTTTTCACCTTTCAAGATAAAACCCAAATTACGAGACGACGTAAAATGACAAAGACGGGATATTCCTTTTTTTCCGCATTCTTTTTTTATGCTATTGAATCCGTTACTCATGCAGAAACCTCCTTATAAAGCGTTGCATCTGGAGGCAACAGGCGTGTCTTTTCTCCGGAATAAATTAGTGCTAATTCTTTTTTTGCGCGAGTAACTGCCACATATAAACGTTTACCATCATAAGCATCTGAGCCATAGGTGGCGACATTACCAGAATCGGGTAAATTGTCTTCCGATAAAAATGGAATGATTACCTTATCAAATTCGAGTCCCTTCGCTGAATTGTACGTCCCATAACGAACCCCCGGAGTGGTTATCCAAGTTTTCATGTCTCGGTGAAGACGCACCGCTGTACCAGGTAATTGTGACTTAAAATAACTTTCTTGCTCTCGATTCTTCAAAAGAATTGCTACGTTTTTCGTTTTGCTGTCGGCATTTACTAAACTCATAACTACGCTAATCTCTTCTTTTTTATTTCGACACCTGACTAGTGTTGGTAAAGCTCCCTGTGCTTGTGGTTGTGAAGGTTCGACCATGTCGGGAATATCAGCAAAATATGGCATCTTTGAAATTGCTAAACCTAATCGAGCAATCTCCCTCGTATTACGATAATTCTGGATAAATTTCCAAGGCTTACTAATTGCCAAACCTGCCGACTTCCATGTCATTCTTTGTCCATAAATCTGTTGAGCCATGTCGCCAAATAAAGTGAGGGAACCATCTTTAGGAATTGCGGCAGCAAGACTACGCAACATTTCAGGTGAAAAATCCTGACCTTCATCGATCACTACATGTCTATAAAGTCTTTCCGAATCATCTTGAATAAATTCTCGTAAAACATGGGTAGCTATATCATCCCAGTCATAATCTTTCCCTTGGGCACTTCTTATTTTTAGATATTCTGAATAGACTTTAAACATTACAGGGCGGTTCTTTTTGTCTAATCGACTCAACTGGCCAATACGTTCCGCATCAACATATTGTTCTTCTTTAACAATACCGTGCCGAGAAATCCATCCGATTTCTTCCGAAAAGAATTGAACCGATCGGTTAAAAAATAAGTTTTCCCGATAATTTCGACTAACATTTTGAATTGCCTGCGCAACAATTGGCTCTCGATTATCCAGAATTGTATTTGCTCTCATTTTACCACGTGAATTTAAATATCCTCTAGCAAAAGTATGATAGTTTTCAATCCTAACGCTTTGAAGCTCTTTTGCGCATAGATATTTCAAATATGTTACCAACGCCTTATTGAATGTAACCAGCAATGTCCTTCCACCGTGTTCAGTAGAAGGATTGGCGAGATAAACCGCTCGCAAGATGGCTAATGTAGTCTTACCGCTTCCTGCAGTGCCAAGAACAACAACGTGTCCCTCTGCGGGAAGATAAAGTACCTCTATTTGTTTACCAACCGGATCAGGCAACTTATTCATAATTTTAATAAATCCGCTCCCGATTTGAATTTAGCTATAATTCAGGAATAAAAATAGCTAAGCGCAATGATTACAATTTAGCATTTAAATAATGAAATAGCGAACGTATGCTGTTTATCACTAATAGCGATTCATCGTCGCCGATTATATCTTCATTAGGATGAGCTCTACTATGTTGATTCCTAATAGGATTCAAAGAATCAATAATTATAGCTAATGCTTTACATATTCTGTCAATTTCTTCATGCTCTATTGCTTCTCCTTTAAGCCTCGGATGCAATTGGCGAAGTTGTTTAAATAAAACTGTTATTGAATCTTCGGAACTATGGGCTATATTATTTTTTCGGCACTGCTCGAGAAGATAACCGTGAAATGCCGTATGAAGCCGATCTACTGCGCTTGGAAGAGGTCGAGTTCGTAGTAATTGCTCGGAATCAGCCAACGCTTCCTTAACTATTTCTGCTGTAGCAGTTAAGTGAGGCCTAGCTACCATCTTTTCCTCTTCTTCATTCACATTTAATTCAACTACAATGAATCGAATATATGGGCCTATTTCTGTTATCGTATTTGCAATTTCTGCATATTTATGCGCTTTTGAGGTCCTTTCTTCTTTTGCTAATTTAACATATAAATCTAAGTCGCAAATAGCCGAAAGATAGCTAAACTCATCTCCAAAAACATTCGTGCCTTCATTAAGAACAAAAGGAATCTTTGCAAGAACATCTGCTGCTTTCCTCTTATTTCTTGCACGTAATAACTTTATCGCATCAGCCTTACATTTGATCCATTTAGAATCATCAACTTCAGCAACAAAGGAAACTTCTCCGGATCCTGATCCCTGATAGAGTCGTATCATCGTTAACCCAGTCTAACTATCATTAGTATATTTTACCATTTAATTCTTGAAATATTTGTCATATATATAACTTAACAAATATGTAGGAACAGAAGCAGCGCCTTCAAGTATTGCGTTCTCTGGAATCGATTCTGGATTAGTAGTCATTTCAATTTCTCTAATCCACCAGTTATCAATTCTATAATTCATATTAATCATTATCTGTATATACTCTTTTGCAATGCTTTCAAACTTATCGTCACAAATATTTTTCAAAAACCTATGTGCTATATCATTTCTTAAATCTGTAAAGAACTTTATTAAGTTTAAATCGTCTTTGCTCAGGACCTTCATTTTAACGAACCATTGGCAACTCTTTTCAAAGCATCTTTTGCCGCTATATCTAACCTTATATTCATTCGCATATTGTTCTTTACCATCCTTAACGCCGTCCCAATAAAAGACTCTGACGCTATCAATAATATTATTCTTGAATGTTTCGTAAGCCATTATATATAAACCTGCTTTAACAAGTTCGTCTTTTAAAGCATCATTATCTGATAAAATATATTTTTTTACTTTATCTGGGGAAAACATATTTTTGAATGTATTTTATATTTATAATCATTATTCTTTAATCTTATAATTTGGGGAGTTATCACCATGAAGACTCCTAGAATTTTATTTTACTCCTAACAAAAACCCTCTGCAACATTTATAATTGCAGAGGGTTATGATTATTTTGAAGGTTTTTCTCTTCAAGCCCTAACCATCACCAGCATCATTTTGAAACGCTCTATTGCTTTTAGCGCGTGGGGTTTATTAGCAGGCATTACGATAATCTCGCCTGCCTTTAAACGATGCAGCGCGCCGGAGATCATTATCTCTGCTTCGCCGTCAAAGATATAAACCAGGGCATCGAACGGCGCGGTGTGTTCGCTCAATCCCTGCCCCTTGTCAAAGGCAAAAAGGGTCACCGTACCTATGTCCTTTTTTATTATCTCCTTGCTTACGACCGAGCCTTCCTGATAAGCTACCAAATCGTTTAGATTACCCGCTTGGCCGATAATTTTATCCATTATAACCTGTCCCTTTTTGACACGTCCCCTATTTATCACTATTTATCAGATTTGGTTCGGTTATCTTGTTTGCACAACATTTGGCAGTTCCCTGCAACAGTCTTTCCACCTTCATACCAGGGTTTTATATGATCGGCTTCCATTTCTTCTATCTCAAAGTGTTTCTTGCATTTTACGCATTTACCTTTTTGCCTTTCGTATGCTTCTCTTTTTTGTTTATCTGTAAATGCACGAATATTTAAGAATTTTTCATTTCGCGTTAAAACATACGGATAAATTCCAGATTTTTTTGTTACATCTTCATCCTGCATTAACTCTTTAATCTCGACCTCAACTTTGTTAGCGTTCAATTTCTTGCCTTTGAACTCGTTATACAGCTCGCCCCACCTCACGTCACTCATCTCTCGTCGATAATTTGTAAAAATCTTTCGCACCCATGCAATCACATCTTGAAAATATTGCCACAATTTTTCAGCATTTTGATCATGCTGATGTTTAGCCATATAATCTTCTATCTTACCGTCGTTGATCCATGAAAGCGCGGTTTCTAAATACTCTTGCCGTATTGGTGACCCGCTTAATAATTGCCCTCCGTCATTTGCCAACAGATACGCCGCACAATTTGATTTGCTAAATTTCAGTTTAGCGTCGCTCAACCACGGCCCGGTATAAACTGCGTTACGGATTTCCTGGTCATTCACTTTTTCGCCGTAAGTGTTAATAACCCTAAACCAGTCCAACCGCTCCTTGTCCGTACCTTCACAAAAATAAATCATTAGTTCATAATCAAAAATTTTATCCTGCTCCTCTTTCGTTAGATTATGAAAAAAGCGGTCGTTCAACGAAAAATCTCCACTAACATATTGCCCTATGCTAATAGTGCGTTGTTGGCCGTCCAACATTTCATAACCGCCATCTTCTCTAATCATCCAATACATCACATTCAGCGGAAAGCTGTTTTTGATTGTTTCTATCACGGCATTACGTTGCTTCTCCTTGTATACAAACTCGCGTTGATATTTTGGCCGGATGTCAAGCTTACCGCTATAAGCGACAACGCCTTCTTCTGCGCTATCTTTGTAGCCCGCTATCACTTTACGAATTTGAATTTTGTGTAGTTCAATTTTCATATTATTTTTTACTTTTAATTAAGAGGCGCGCATAGACTGGTTTAAGGTTGTTATTTATCCTTATCGCAGCACGTCTGTTTAAATCATTATATTTTGGTGAATCTTCCCGAGTATACATTTTGGTTCGGTAATTGTTGTCTGGATCTCTATCCGTAATTCCTAAAATTTCGAATTGCTTAGGATTATATTTATCTAGAAAAGTTACGGGCACACCTATTATCCCATAATAATCCTTTGGAATTTCTACGACTTTTGATACCTCAATAGCATTGTAGTTATCATACTTTGGGTATTCTTCCGGAGTATACTTTTTGTAAAGAATCAACGATTCCTGGCGTTTGCTGATATCAAGATTTGTATACCACCCAGTATTGCCCATTTTAGCATATTTTTTCCCATCCTCGCCGACAAAAATGTTATTTTGCTCATAATTATCTGGCACTAGATAAGTTTTTGCACCATTGTTATAACCGAGCCACAATTTATTTTTCTTAACTAACTTAAAAACTTCCTTATAAGTAATTGAGTTCAAGTTACCAATAATCAAAAACTTTTTATCATATTCCACAAGCTGAGCGACATATTCGCGAAACAAAGAAAAAGGTGGATTGGTTACGACAATATCGGCTTGCTTGAGTAGTTTGATGCACTCATCACTACGGAAATCACCGTTACCGCGCAGAGGGGTTGCGGTGTTTTTGTCATGCTTTAGTAAATACTCCACGTCGTCAAGGTTTATCGCGCCATTGCCGTCGGCATCCGGCACTTCTTTTATTTCGATTTTAAAAGGCTCTTTACCTGACGGCTTTAGCCCTTCTACTTCAAACAGTAATAGCTGTTCACCGACAATCGGCGATTTAACATAGCTTGTAGTAATAAGCTTTTTTAGTTTCAGTGAGTTAAAATTGGAAGCGAAATATTTAAAAAAATTACTCTCGAATGGATCATCGCAATTACAGTAAACAACTTTGCCACGAAATTGTTCTTTGTAGTGCTTTAGTTCTTTTTCAATATCAACGAGTTGGGTGTAAAACTCATCTTTCTTGGCTAGATTTGCTTTATGTAAGTTTTTATTTAAAAATTTTGTTCCCATATTTTTATTTAATAATTCCGTTCTCGGCGCGCCGAGTGCTTTGGCAATTTTTTCTAATGTCTCAACGCTTTGAAATACTCCGCTGACTTTATTCTACTCCTAACAACAACCCGCCGCAATCATTATAATTGTAAAGGGTTATGATTATTTTGACTTTATTCCGCTAGGAAGTCGTCCTCTTTGACTCCAAAAAACCAACGCCAATCCGATAAAGATCACTGTTAAAACGATACCGGATTCGCCTATCATATACTTGGACATTGGGCCTGTTTCGGTCGTAAGCGGGTCGAATAACCACTGGATGTAAAAGTTATGGCTTGCGTGCATCAGGACTGCCGGCCAGACACTGCCTGATTTCAGCCTTAGC
Organism: Candidatus Omnitrophota bacterium; assembly: GCA_023227985.1. Classification (NCBI taxonomy): domain Bacteria; kingdom Pseudomonadati; phylum Candidatus Omnitrophota; species Candidatus Omnitrophota bacterium. The sequence continues at coordinate 14,813 of JALOCB010000021.1, forward strand.
CATCCGATTAAATCTTACAGCCGCAGCTTTTCCTTCTCAAAATTTTAACTTGCTCCCTAACCGAATTAACGAATCGCGTCTGCCTCCCCTTCCCTATCGCCAGCCTCGCATCGAGAGGGCTGTAATGCTTGTAACCCCGCCTTTTAAACTCCGCTATGAGCTTCTTGTGCCTTGAATACAGCGCCTTTAACCTGCCCTTCCACCTTAAGGTCTCCGGATGGCGGGAATACCCTTTCTTTTTGCGTGTCAGGACAGACCAGATGGCGTGAAGTTCCCTGTGCTCACCCAGCAGATGGTTGCGGCATAACTTTCCGGGCGCTATATCCCAGATCCTCATTTCGGATTAAGCCCGCCAAAAAATATTTCTTTTACCTTGGTAGGGCCGATCACGCGGGCAAGTTCAATTACTGCGCAGTAAAACAGGATCAGGACTGTGATCCATATTTCCTGCGACCAAAAAGCGGGCCAGACTACATCGGTTTTTAAATGCCCGTAACCGGTAGCTATGCCGCCGTACTCGTGCGACTGGCGGAGCAGTTCCTCGATGAAAAGGAACAAAGATGTGACGATGCTAAACACGACCGTCTTCAAAACAGCGTTCCACACAAGCGGCTTTCCCGGGTATAAATTGAGGAAAGGCAATTTATCGGCTATCCGGACCGCCTTTGCTACGACGAGCGCCCCAACCACTGCAATGGCTGTGGAACGGGTGGTTATGCCGTAGGCTTTGAGTGTCAGCGCCCTTGTCACGACGATGATTTGGAACATTACAAGGAAGAATATAAACGTCGGCAGGACCTGCAGTAACTCTTTCTTAATACGAGCAAAGATCTTATTCAAGAATCCGTCTCCCTAAGGTTTGCATGCGGGGAAACAATCCTAGAATTGGTACCTTATATCCGCCCATCCCGTATGGGAAGTGAAGTCTTCCTTGTATTCGAAGTCGTAGTTGGCATCGAAGCTCCAGTTGCCTTTCGTGACCAGGGCAAGGCGTCCGCCGATGTCTAAGGCGCTGCGGGCGGGGGTAAAGCCGTTGGTTGCGAATGAGCCGCCGCCGCCTGAGAATGTCGAGGTCGTCTCCTGCTTATCATTTATGAAATCATACAGCCACTTGGCGTGTATCTCGGGGATTATCGTGCCGTAGTTGACCTCGAAGGAACGGTCGAGCTTCATGCCGAGGCCGGACTGGAGCATGTCGTAACTCTGGCTGTTGACGGCGAGGTTAAGGGCTCCGGCGTTGGTCTCGGTATAGCCGTCTAAGTGCAGGCGCAGGTACTGTAATGATGCTATCGGGGTTATGCGGAGTTTCTTGCCGGCCTTAAAGGTATATCCTCCGTCAAGCAATACGGAGTACTGCCGGCCATCATAGTCTGCATTGGCGGTCCTCATTATGGCGCCGACGGCTATGTTCCTTGAGCTCTTGTAGTTGTTGAAGGCGAACGAGAAGGCGCCGTTTATGTAGTAGGGCTTCTCGGGATCCATGAAGCCGCCGTAGAGCGCGCCCTGGTAGCTGTCTATGTCGGTTGAGCCGCCGTTGTCTTTTGAATTGATGTCGGATGCCGCATAGCCGCCGCTTAAGCCTAAGCGGACCCTGTCGTTAAATACCGGCAGGTCCCCTCCTATGGCGGTGCCCCAGATGGTGGCGTGGTAGCCGTTACTTAGGCCGCGCGGGTCCTGGTGGGCGTATTCGCCAAAGCCCCTGCCCCATGCCTCAAAACCCTTGCGTCCTTCGCTTCCGGTTGATACGCCGGTCTCTTCGTTATGCGCCTGGGCGAAAAGCCCCTCTAACCTGTCGGTAGAGGTCCCGATGAACTGAATGATGGAGGTATTGCTTACGTTGGTAACGCCGCTGTCGACGACCGGGGTGACGCTATCAAGGGCTGAGGCCGTTTGTAAATTGCTCAATCCCTCGAGTGTATTTAAGACGGTCGTCATGTCAGTTGACGGGGTTGTGATATTATCAAGGACCGTGCCGGCGGAAGCCGCATTAGAATTCGTTGATAAACTGGAAAAACCTGTTCCGGAGCGGTCTACGATCAAGAAGAGGTCGCCGTTTGAGCTTATCGCTGAGAACTTCAGGCGGGGATCACTTGATGTGATCGTGCCCGGAACGTTTACACCGGCGCCTGCCGCGCCGTCTATTATTGTATATGTGGTCTTATTTGGAATATAGGAACTGCTCGCGACCGTCACATTGACATTGCTCGCCGCGGATACGACCGCATCAGCGTTGGATGTTATTTTGCCTGAAGATGACGGGCTCGCGATAGTCAGATTGAGATTTGAGCCAGCCTGCTGGGTATAGACGGCATTAACGGTAACATTCGTAGTGCCGACATCAAGTGTGGCGCCGTTTGCAACCGTAACAGCCGATCCGTTTCCGAGGGCGTTGGCATTGCCGGCAACCACTGTTCCTGCGTTTATATTGGTGTCTCCTCCATAGGTGTTGGCATTGCTCAAAGTCAGCGTGCCGGCGCCGGACTTGGTAAAGAATAACGCGCTCACGCCGTCCTTGATAACTCCTGAGAATGTCGTAGAGGTGTTATTGGAGCCCACGGTCAAGGTCACGGCTGTCCCAAAGGCATTATTGGTTACCGTACCTGCCCCGGCAAGTGAACCTATGGTCTCGCGGGTGCCATTAACATCCAGTATCGCGTTTGACGCTACAGTCACCGCGGATCCGGTACCGAATGCATTAGTTCCCGCTCCGGCTGCTTTAAGCGTTCCGGCTGTGACCGTAGTGGCGCCTGTGTAGGTGTTGGCGCCTGAGAGCGTCAGCTCGCTGGTATCGCTGTCCTGGTTTATCGCCACAGTACCCCCGCCGCCGTTGGCAATAATTCCGCTGAGGGTAACTCCGCCGTTACCGGCGCCTTTATTAGTAATAGTGTTCACGCCCGCCGCGTTGGCCGTAATGCTGCCGGAAACCGTCAAGAGAGCATCGGACGCGTTTGCTATATCCAGTGAGTTATCAAGTAAAAGAGGCGCGGAAATAAAATTGTCCGCGGTCGACCAGGACACTTGGTTGAGTGTGGACGTACCCCCGAGGCTGGAAAAAGTCAACGTTCCGCCCCCGTTGGCCTGGAGAGTGTATGACCCCCCGCCGTTGGAACCGATATTGAGGACACCCGCCATACGTGACATGACGCCGCCGTCAATGGTAACGGTTGTCGTGGTGGTAGGGGTGGTTTCCAAGAAAATGGTATCGTCCTGCGCTGTGCCGGGAGCAGGGCCGGGGCCGGTATTCCAATTGCCAGGAGTACTCCAGTTGCCGCCAGTAACGGAAATCCACTGGCCGTTGGACGCAAACGCCGGCGCCGAAAGCAAACAGACCATTGATAAGGCCGCAATCGCTGAAAGAAACTTCTTCATCCCGTCGTCTCCTTTTATTTTGTGCGAAACGTTAGAAAACCGCAAAACAAATTAATTTGGAGTACGTGGATATGATACACCCTTGGGGAGGGTCAGTCAATTTTAAACGAGGCGGGATCTACGTCCTTTTCTTAAAGCACAAACCGGATAATCCTGTCAGGCCGGAGAGTAACAGTAGGAGTGAGCTCGGTTCGGGAATAACGTCGAGGCTGACGTCATCGAAGTCGATATAGCTGCCGGCTGAATCGACCGAGCAGCGCACCTTGGCATAAGCGGTATAATCCGGGGCGGTTAACCAGTCCGTTTCTATCTTATCGTATTGCTGATTGCCGGGGATCCGCACCCATGAACGCTCCTGCTGGAAGGAAGTCGTGCCGGTAGAATTATAAAAAGTTATGGAGATCGACGCGTCACCACCGTCTTGCGGCATATACAGGTATGAAGACAGTTTGTAGGCGGTATTCGGCGTTAAATTGACGGTTTGGGTTATCCATCCATTGTTATATATTCTTGCCTCATACTGGCCCGTGTGAGGGTTTGCGCTTGATACATTTTCAGAGCTATAAGCATAGGGAGTCCACCCGCTGAAATTACCCGTCTCAAATCCCGGGTTGGTCAGCAGATTGGCGCTTGCCGCCGCAGGGCTCATTAACAAAATAGCGATTAATAATATAGTGGATTTTTTCATATTTTTAGACACGTTTCGAGGTCAACTCAGGATACCATTTATTGATGGATTTTCAAGAGGAAATATTTGCTTTTTTAGGGGGATTCCGGATTCCTGTCTATGACAGGCATGACGTATTCTTTCTTATCTCTTCACTATAGGCCCTGATTTCGGATTCCTTTTGGGCCAGGGTCCAGCCCAAAAGCCCGGCCATAACATTGGCCGATTCTTCGAGTTCCGACAGGCCGAGCGAACGACTATTAGCGAGCTGGAGGCGGCGGATAAGCAGGTCATTCAAGCTATTGGCCATCTCGTCCTTTACGGCTCGCTCTATGCGCGCGCGCAGGTCCCCCTCCCCCGCCTTTTGGGCAGGAGAAGGCCCCTTTTCAGCCGTTTCGCACGGCTTAAATGTCCTGCCTTCTAACTTCCGCAGCACCAGATCGACAAGCTGCTGGGCAAGGCGCCTGTATGTCGTGTATTTTCCTCCGACCACCGATATGAGCCCGGAGCCGGATTCCTTTATAAAATGTTCGCGCGAGACCTTCCAGGGAGCGATGCCTTGCGTGTTCATCAGCGGGCGCAGGCCTGCATAGGTGGTTATTACCCCGCTCTTGTCAATCTTCTCGTCCGGAAAGACCCTGCGGATCTCATCAAGCAGGTATTCCACATCGGAACGCTCGGCATAGACCTCATCCGGAGAGCCGTTGAAATCGGTATCGGTCGTGCCAATAAGCGTGTAATCGCGCCACGGAATGGCGAAGAATATCCTCTTGTCCTTGCGCGCTGAAAAAAGCATCGCGCGGGTTATCGGGAGTTTCTTGTATATCAGGTGAATGCCTTTTGTGGGTCGGGTTATCGCGGCGGCATGCGGTTCATCGGCCCATACGAGCCGGTTCGACCAGGCGCCGGTGGCATTAACGACATATTGCGCGTGAATGGCAAACTTTTCACCGGTAAGAGTGTCTTTGGCCTCCACTCCCCTTACCCGGCTTTCGCTTTTTATCAGATTTTCAGCTTCCACCTTGTTCGCCACGCAGCAACCCGCCCGAAAGGCGGATATCGCGTTATCGAGGCACAGGCGGATGTCGTCCATCTGGGCATCGCAATACATGACGCCGCCCCTTAATCCCTTCGGGGTGATGCTCGGTTCAAATAATGTCAGTTCGCTCTTATTCAGCGGGTGGTGGCAATGTATATTCGCCCTGCCCGCCAGCAGGTCATATATGAATACGCCCGTCCGCATCATTATCAGCGGACGCGGGTCGCCTTTGTACACAGGGATGATGAACTCGAGCGGCCATACCCTATCAGGGGTTGTCCTTAACAATGTGCCGCGTTCATGCAGGGCTTCGTAAATAAGGTTTAAGTTAAATTGTTCGAGGTAGCGGATGCCGCCGTGGATTATCTTGGTGGATTTGCCGCTCGCGCCGCAGGCAAAGTCGTCTTTTTCTATGAGAGCGGTCTTCAGGCCGCGCAATGAAGCATCGCGCGCAATCGCGCAACCGTTTATGCCGCCGCCTATGACGAGAAGGTCAAACTGCCCGGCTTTCAGCCCCGCTATGTCGCGCTTCATATCGCTCTTGCCTTCCGGACCGCGGCAAGCCAGCCGGCATAGAGCGCATCCCGGGCCGGTTTGCTCATGCGGGATGAAAATACCTTATCAGCGGCAAGCGTCATCTTGAATTCTGCTGAACTCTTCCAGAATCCTACCGCCAGGCCCGCAAGCATTGCCGCGCCTTTCGCGGTCGTTTCGGTTATCCTGGGGCGCACGATCTTAATGCCGAGGATATTAGATTGGAGCTGCATAAGCGAATCATTGCGGCATGCGCCGCCATCCACTCGCAGTGACTTAAGGCGGTTTCCGGTCTCCTTCTCCATGATATCTACAATATCTTTTACCTGGTAGGCTATCGCCTCAAGAGTAGCGCGGATGATGTGCGACCTGTTCGTGCCGCGGGTTATGCCGGTCAGTGTGCCGCGGGCTTGCGAGTCCCAATACGGCGCACCGAGGCCCACGAATGCCGGCACAAAATACACTCCGCCCGTATCCTTTACTTTCTTAGCTAATTTCTCGGTCTCGGCGGCCGTCGTGACTATCTTCAACCCGTCCCTGAGCCATTGCACGGCCGCGCCCGCGATGAATATGGAGCCTTCCTGCGCATAGCACGGAGCCCCGTGCGCGTCGCAGGCAAGCGTCGTCAGCAACCCGTTATTCGATAGCAGGAACTTTTTGCCTGTATTCAGCAGAAGGAAACATCCGGTACCGTAGGTATTTTTCATCTCCCCTGCCGAGAAACATCCTTGGCCGAAGAGCGCCGCCTGCTGGTCCCCTGCCACTCCCGATATCGGAATGCCCGCAGGAAGGCCGCATGCGCCCTTGGCGGTAGCACCAAATATCGAGCTCGAAGGCTTTACCTCAGGCAGGATGGCCTTCGGAATACCAAGTATACTCAGCAGCTTGTTGTCCCATTTCTTTTCTCTAATGTTGAATATCAGCGTACGGGAAGCATTGGTATAATCAGTGGCATGTACCTTCCCCCCTGTCAGCTTCCAGATCAACCAGGTGTCTATAGTACCGAAACAGAGGGACGTGTCAAAAAGGGACAGGTTACTCAAAAGCCACTTTATCTTGGTGCCTGAAAAATATGGGTCAATGATAAGGCCTGTCTTACGGCGAAAGAGTCCTGAGTAACCTTTCTTTTTGAGGTTATCGCAGATGGACGCGGTCCGACGGCACTGCCATACGATGGCGTTGTAAACCGGTTTGCCCGTCTTCCTGTCCCAGAGGATGGTCGTCTCGCGCTGGTTCGTGATGCCTATCGCTGCGATGTCGGCTGGCTTGATCTTCTTAAGGGAGAGCGCCTGTTT
>JALOCB010000022.1 GCA_023227985.1 Candidatus Omnitrophota bacterium
GAGGCAATCGGTGCTTACCCCGTCCTTCATCGCCTCACCTAACCTAGTCATCCGTGCATAGACACTTCGTAGCTTGATCAGATAACTTTCTCGATTAAATTGTAGTTCTACCTTATATCTTGTAGTTGTCAAAGAGCGTAATGCGCAGTTGCCGGCTGAAATTGAAGATAGCTTCAACCGAGACAAAAGAGCGAGTAATTTACGCTATAGTAAGGATATTATCCGAAGTGGCGCCCCATTTTTGCTTGTCGCAAAATTTGGTGGAGGCGACCAGAGTTGAACTGGCGACCCCCTGCTTGCAAAGCAGATGCTCTCCCAGCTGAGCTACGCCCCCAAAGCCTACAGGATTCACTGATTCAACTGCCACGGGCCGGTGCTTTTTAAAAAATATGGGCCCAAGTGGATTCGAACCACTGACCCCAGTCTTATCAGGGCTGTGCTCTAACCAACTGAGCTATGGGCCCGTTTTTGATATAACTTACCCATAGCAACGGATTTCTGTGTAAAGCGATCCTTACCAGAATTTAAATTAAATAGCCAAACCTGAGCGCCATGCGGCGCACGGCATTTACACTCGTAGCATATTGGTTCTTTTTAAAGGAACCACGCCTTCCGAGCGAAACTAAAAATCTCCGAGGTCAGGGAAATTTTTAGAAAGGAGGTGATCCAGCCGCACCTTCCGGTACGGCTACCTTGTTACGACTTAGCGCCAGTCACTGATTTTACCTTCATCCTCAATTGCTTGAAGATTTCAGGTACCCTCAGCTCCCATCGCTTGACGGGCGGTGTGTACAAGGCCCGGGAACGTATTCACGGCGGCGTAGCTGATCCGCCATTACTAGCGATTCCGGCTTCATGGAGTCGAGTTGCAGACTCCAATCTGAACTGGGCCTACTTTTTTGCGATTAGCTCCACCTCGCGGTTTGGCAACGCTTTGTAGTAGGCATTGTAACACGTGTGTAGCCCAAGGCATACAGGCCGTACGGACTTGACGTCATCCCCACCTTCCTCTCGCTTATCGCGAGCAGTCTCTTTAGAGTGCTTTTCTCGGCCTTGCGGCTTTGAAAGTGGCAACTAAAAATGAGGGTTACGCTCGTTGCGGGACTTAACCCAACACCTCACGGCACGAGCTGACGACAGCCATGTAGCACCTGTGCAGGCTCCTGATTTGACAGGTCATCCACCTTTCAGCTTCTTACTTCCTGCATGTCAAGCCTTGGTGAGGTTCTTCGCGTAGCATCGAATTGAACCACATGTTCCACCGCTTGTGCGGGCCCCCGTCAATTCCTTTGAGTTTTAACCTTGCGGTCGTAGTCTTCAGGTGGAGTACTTAACAGGTTACCTTACGGCGCTGAGGGTTTAACCCCCAACACCTAGTACTCATCGTTTACGGCTAGGACTACCAGGGTATCTAATCCTGTTTGCTCCCCTAGCTTTCGCAGCTTAGTGTCAGATATTGGCCAGAGAGCCGCTTTCGCCACTGGTGTTCCTCCAGATATCTACAGATTTCACCCTTACACCTGGAATTCCGCTCTCCTCTCCAATCCTCAAGCAATGTAGTTTTGAAGGCAGTTCTCTGATTGAGTCAGAGCATTTCACCTTCAACTTACAGAGCCACCTACCTGCCCTTTACACCCAGTAAATCCGAGTAACGCTCGCCATCCCCGTATTACCGCGGCTGCTGGCACGGAGTTGGCCATGGCTTCTTCTCTGGGTACCGTCAGTTCCTATATTACTATAGGTAGTTTCTTCCCCATCGAAAGAGGTTTACATACCGAAATACTTCATCCCTCACGCGGCGTCGCATAGTCAGACTTTCGTCCATTGCTAAATATTCTCGACTGCAGCCTCCCGTAGGAGTCGGGGCAGTGTCTCAGTCCCCGTGTGGGTGACCACCCTCTAAGGCCACCTATCCGTCAAAAGCCTTGGTAGGCCGTTACCCTACCAACTAGCTGATAGAACGTGAGCCCATCTATATGCAATCCCTTGCGGGACCTTTACCCGTCCCCCCTTATGAGGGAATGGACACATCCAGTATTACCCTTACTTTCGCGAGGTTATACTTGACATATAGGTAGGTTACTCACGCATTACGCACCCGTTTGCCGCTATATTAAAAACGAATTGGCATCTGCCTTGCGGCTTCAACCTCTCCGTAAATAATATCGCTCGACTTGCATGCCTAATCCACGCCGCCAGCGTTCACTCTGAGCCAGGATCAAACTCTCCAAAAGATAAAAGTTTGTATAAAGGCTCTTATTTACTTTTTCTTAAAACCTCATGTTTTTAAGCTTGGCTATTTAATTATCAAAGAACTGATGTAACCCCTGGCTTTCGCCGCGGGGTCCTTGCCCGGTATTATATATCTGGGCAAAGAAAAACGGCGTCCCGACTTTGCGGGACGCCGTTCGAAATCTATTTGGCGTCTTACGTCGGTAAGACTTTACTGCTCGAAATTTTCAGTCCCTCTTTTCTTATTCTTCACAGGGCCGTTTCAGACCTCTCTTTAGAATTGTGCAAGGAAGAGTAACTATACCACTGAGCTCTAAAATTGTCAAGGACTTTTTTTGATATTTTTTTCCGCGACGGGATCAGTCCCGAATCACCTACGGAGAAGTAAGTATACCTGATATCAAAAAATAATGCAAGCCTTTTTTTAATTATTTTTCAGGCCGCAAACCCGCGGTTATTTGGCGATCAACTCGGTGATCTTGAATATCGGCAGGAAGAGCGCGATGACGATCCCTCCGATGACAACCCCCAGGAAAGCGATGACCAGAGGCTCGATCAGGCTGGTCATCCCGGCCACCGCGGCGTCCACCTGGTCGTCGTAGAAATCCGCGATCTTGGTCAGCATCTTTTCCAACTGCCCGGTCTGCTCCCCCACCCCGATCATTCTGGTGACTATGGGCGGGAAGACCTGGCTTTTGGCCAGGGGCGTGGCAATAGGCTCGCCGTCGCGCACCGCGATCCGGCAGTTCGCCACCGCCTCCTCCACCACTTTATTGCCGGAGGTCTTGCCCACGATGTCCAGGGCGTTCAGGACGGCCACGCCGCTTTTTACCAGCGTGGAGAACGTCCGGGAGAATTTGGCTACCGCAACTTTCTGGAACAAAACGCCCAGCACCGGAAGCTTGAGCAGGGTTTTATCGAAATTGTATTTGCCTTTGGGCGTACTGATATATTTTTTGAAAGCGAACGCGACAACCGCCAGGACAACCGCGCCGTATATAAAATTCTTCCTCACCAGCTCGCTGACCATTATCAGTATCTGGGTCGGCAAAGGCAGCTTGCCTCCCAGCATATCAAAGATTCCCTTGAACGTTGGGACAACCTTGATCAGAAGCACGGCAGTAATCAATAAAGCCATGCATATGACAACCTCCGGATAGACCAGGCTGGAGTTAATCTTGCGCTGCAAAGAAGCGGTCTTTTCCAGGTAAGACGCGAGCCGGTCCAGTATCTCATCGAGCATGCCTGAGGCCTCGCCCGCCCGGCTCATATTTATGAAGAGCTCGGAGAAGACCGTGGGATGTTTGGAGAGCGCGTCGCAGAAGCTCATCCCTGCTTCGATATCCTGGCGTACCGTCATAACAACTGCTTTAAGGCTTTTATTATCGACCTGCTCGCCGAGTATGCCCAGGGCCTGGACCAGCGGGATGCCGGCATCGATCATAGTGGCCAGCTGGCGCGAGAACACCACCAGGTCTTCCATCTTGATCTTGGCCTGGTCCATCTTGAACGCTTTTGCCTTGACCTCTTTAACGGATACTACGGTATAAGACTTGTTATGAAGGATATTGGCGGCTTCAGCATCATTAGGCGCGTCAACCACGCCAACAACCGGCCTGCCGTTATAATCTTTAGCTACGTATTGAAAAGAAGGCATAGTTAGGGCAACCTTTCTTACAGCTCGCTGGCAATACTCAGGAACGCGTCAACCACGTCCGGATCGAATTGTATGCCGGCATTGCGCTCAACTTCCGCTATTGCCTGTTCCGGGGATAAAGGCACTTTCCTATATGAACGGGCCGAGGTCATCGCCTCATAGGCGTCCGCCAGATGGATTATCCGGGCGCCTATGTGTATGTTGTCCCCCTGAAGCCCTTTAGGATAACCTGAACCGTTGAAATGCTCATGATGCTGGCGGACCAGCTCGATCACATCGCTCAGGAAAGTCAAAGGCTCCAGTATCTGCGCGCCTGTTTCCGGATGTTTTCGGATAGTCTCCCACTCTTCCGGGGTAAGCCCTCCGGGCTTGAGCAGTATGGAATCGGATATGCCGATCTTGCCCAGGTCGTGCAAGGCCGCAGCGTCCCGGATCAATTCGTTCTCTTTGATGCTTAAACCCATATTCCTGGCTATGGCCACCGCGTATTTAGCCACGTTCTCGGAATGGCTGTGCGTATAATGGTCCCGCGCGTCGATCGCCTGGGCCAGTGCCCGGATAGTGCGCATATATGTCGAGCGCAGGTCCTCATAAAGCCGGGCGAGGTTTTTGGTCGATTCCTCGATCCGCTTGGCCAAAAGTATGTTCTGTTTCTGCAGGGAATTATTCTGCTCTTTAAGTATGGCGTTGCCCTTGCGTTGGGCGGCCAGTATGGCATGCAGCTCTACCGCCTTGCGGATAATGAAAAATATCTTTTCCCAGTTAAACGGCCGGCTGATGAATTCATATATCCCCATAGAACCGGCCCGCTTGGCCAATTCCGGGTCATCTTTGTCCAGCACCCCTACGATTATGCATTCGGGATTAATTTCCCTGAGCGATTTGGTCAACCGGACCCCCTCGGAATCAGGCTGCTTGTCGAACTTACAAATGACCATATCAAAGCCATTTTCCTTGAAACTGGCTACGGCCGAGGAAAGCGTTGATTCCAGGACCACCGAATAACCGCCTTCGATGATCAAACGCTCGGTCATAGTCCGGATAAGCTCTTCATTATCAATGAACAAAAGAATCCGGTTAAGCGTATCCATTAAGGTTATTCCTCTGTAGTTATCCTTATAGCCTCATCGAGCGTGGTCAACCCCTGCTTTACCTTATTGAACGCGTCATCGCGCAGAGTCTGCATCCCCAGCTCTTTTTGGCAATATTCCTTGATCTGGTCCAATGATTTCTTGTTAATTATCATCTCGCGGATAGTATCATCGATGAGAACCGCTTCCAGAATAGCTATTCTACCATGAAACCCGGTGTTATTGCAATACTTACATCCTTCGGCCTTATAGAATTCCGCATTGCCGGGGAAGCCGATTGTCTTAAGGTATTCCGCAGGGATTTTCACCGGTTGTTTGCATTTAAGGCAGATCTTGCGGCAAAGCCTCTGGGCGCAGACCATAACCAGGCTGGTAGCCACCAGGAACGGTTCCACCCCCATATCCATAAGCCTGGTGATACTGGTAAGCGCGTCATTGGTATGCAGGGTCGAGAAGAACAATTGTCCGGTCAAAGAGGCCTTTATGGCGATATCCGCTGTTTCCGAGTCGCGGATCTCCCCGATCATTATAACATCAGGGCTCTGGCGCAATACCGAGCGCAGGCCGGAAGCGAAATCCAGTCCGATATCCGATTTCACCTGCATCTGGGTGATCCCCTCGATCTGGTATTCCACCGGGTCTTCTATGGTTACGATATTCTTCTCCGGGGTGTTCAGCTGGCTGAGCACGGAATACAGGGTAGTGGACTTCCCCGAGCCCGTAGGCCCGGTAACCAAAAGCATCCCGAAAGGACGGGCGATCGCCTCTTTGAATACTTTATACGGATAATCGGAAAACCCTAACTTGTCCAGGCCTAAAGCCAGGCTGCCCTTATCCAGGATGCGCAGGACGAATTTCTGGCCGAAAGTAGTGGGAAGACTGGAAACGCGGAAATCTATCTCCTTGCTTTCGAACTTCACCCTGAACCTGCCGTCCAAAGGGATGCGGTTCTCGGTGATATTAAGGTTGGAGATTATCTTCAGCCTGGCGATCACCGCGTTCTGGTTCTTTTTAGGCAGGTTTATGACATCGTGCAAAGCGCCGTCAATACGGTACCTGATCCGCAAAACATCCACCTCCGGCTCGATATGTATATCCGACGCACGCCTTTTAAGCGCCTCAGTGAGTATCAGGTCAACCAGCTTGACAATGGTCGGTTTTTCGCTCTCTTTAAGAACGCTGGAAAGGTCGATCTCTTCTGTCTTCAAAAGCTCCACATCCTGCTGCTTGGCGGTTGCGGATGGCAAAGAGTCTTCAGACTTTAATAGCTCTTCCATATCCTGGACCTGGCCGCGATACTGGCTGTCGATGGCCTTTTTTATCTCGTCTTCAGAGCAGAGGACAATATCTATTTCGCATCCGGTGACCACTTTAACGTCATCCAAAGCGAATATATTCAACGGGTCTGACATAGCCACGGTCAGGGTATTGCCAATCTTGGAAAGCGCGATAATATTATACTGCCTGGCCATATGTTCCGGGATAAGATGCGTGATCTCAGAGGCGAATTTATACTTGATAAGATGGAGCGTGGGGATATAAAGGCGGCTGGACAATAAAGCCATCAGATCATCCTCACAGACGATCTTCTCGTCGATAAGCATTCGCCGTAAAGAAACGCCCTTGGCCTTCTGCGCCTGGAGCATCTTTTCCAGCTTGTCCGAGGTGATCAGTTTATTCTTCAGCAACAGTTCAATAAGATTTTCTTTAAGCGATCTCATACTTAGGGGACGGTTCCTCGTATCGCAACCGCCTGTTTAACAACAAGATACGTATGGTCTCATTGCCAAAATTCTTGACAAATGCCTCATCATAACATCTTGTGCTGCAAATAATTAGGAGACAAGGAACCGTCCCCTACTCCTACTCATCTCGGGCGGTGACGCGCAATACCTCTTCCAATGTGGTCTGACCCGCCAGGGCCGCGCGCAAGCCGTCTTCGCGCAAGGTATTCATTCCCTCTTTACGCGCCTGGCGCTTGATCATATGCTCCTGGGCGCCTTTAAGGATCATTTCCCTGATCGATGCCGAAAGGATCAAAACCTCGGCGATGCCCACCCTGCCGCTGTAACCAAGGTTCAGGCAGTGGCTGCATCCTTTGCCCCTGAAGAACTTCGCTTTCTTGGGATCAGGCAGGGCCAACTTCATGTTTTCGATCATTTCAGAGCTTAATGTATATTCCTCTTTGCAGTGAGTACAGACCTTGCGCAGAAGCCTCTGGGCGACCACGCAGACCAGCGATGAATTGATCATATACGGCTCTATGCCCATATTCACCAGCCTTACTATCGAACCGCAGGCTGTGGTCGTATGCAGCGTGGAAAAAACCAGATGACCGGTCAGCGCGCTTTTTATGGCGATATCCACGGTCTCCAGGTCGCGGATCTCCCCGATCATTATTATATTCGGGTCCTGCCTTAATATCGCCCTTAAAGCGCTGGCAAAGGTCAATCCGACATCCTGCCTTACATTTACCTGATTAATCCCTTCCAACTGGTATTCCACCGGGTCTTCCACGGTGACTATGTTCTTTTCCGAGGTATCCACCAACTTTACCATTGAATAAAGCGTGGTGGTTTTTCCCGAGCCTGTGGGCCCGCAAACCAGGATCATCCCGTGCGGCAGTTTTGAAAGCCTGCGCAAAGGATCGGTCACCTCTTTGCTAAAACCGAGTTTGTCTATGTCCAACGTAGCCTGAGTCTTATCCAATATGCGGATAGCGACTTTTTCACCGAAGCTCGAAGGAAGTATGGAGACGCGGAAATCCACCTCTTTACGCTGAAGTTTGGCCTTGAACCTTCCGTCCTGAGGCAGGCGGTGCTCGGCTATATTCAACATTGACATTACTTTTAAGCGGGAAACTATGGACGAGTGCAGGTTCTTCGGCGGGTTCTGGGTCTCCAGGAGCATTCCGTCTATGCGGAAACGCACCCGTACCTTTTTTTCAAAAGGCTCGATCAGTATGTCCGAGGCGCGCCTCTTCACCCCGTCTTCCAGGATAAGGTCGGTGATCTTGATCACCGGCGCTTCCTGGCTCACAGCGCCCAGTTCCATATCCGAAAGGGATTTTTCCTTTTCTTCCTTGACCAGCTCGATGGACGAAACGGACATCTCCTTGACCATATCGCCGATGATATCCTTGGTACTGTCCGGGTAAGCCATATCAATGGCGGCGATTATATCCAGGCTGGAAGAAATGATCGGGTTTATCTTGTAACCGGTAAGCGCCTCCACGTGGTCAATGGCGAATATATTCAAAGGGTCGGCCATAGCCAGGGTGATCGAGTCGCCTATTTTAGATATGGGGATGATCTGGTAAGCGCGGGCGATATTAGCGGGGATTATCTTGATTATCTCCGGGTCCATCCGGAAACGTTTCAAGTCGATCAGCGGCAGGCTTAAGCCCTCGCTCAAAGAAAGGTTTAGGTCGCTCTCCTTGACCATTTTCAGGTCAATAATGATATCGCTGAGTCTTCCGCCTTTTTTTGTCTGGACCTCGATGGCCTCATCAAGCTGGACCTGGCTGATAATACGGTTCTTGATCAGGATCTCGGTCAGGCGGTCTTTTAAAGAAACCATTATTTATAGTATTTTACTATTGCCTTGCGGATATCCGATAAGGTGGAGACAAACACCTGGACATTGCAGCCGGATATCCTTTCCGCTTCTTCAACCGCTTTTTCAAGCAAAGGGTTGTACATCACCAGAGTAAGGCTGTTGCCTATTTTGTCAATGGGGATGAACGCGTATTTCTCGGCGAGGCTGCGCGGTATTATACCGGTGATCTCGGGATTGATCTCGTAACTGCCCAAAGGCAGATAAGGGAACCCGTATTGCACGGTCAAGGCCTGGGCGATATCCTCTTCTTTGGCGCAGCCCATTTCCAGGAGTATCTCACCCAAAAGCCGGTTCGGCTTCCCCTCCTGGACGGCTAAAGCCTTATCCAGATGCGGCCGGTCGAGGACCCCCATATCGATAAGCAATTCGCCGATGTGTTTATTTATTACCTTTTTTAACGGCATAGTAATTTATCCTTATATTAAGACAATTAACAGACAAATTATACCTTGTAACCGCCGGTATGGCAACAGTTTTTAGGGCGGGCGTTTACAGGATGCTCTTTATATCTTCGTATCCTGCCGACAGGAAATCCTGATCGATACCGGGGTCAAGGAACCCCCAGGCCAATGGCTTATTCGCGGAAAACTCCTTAAGGTATTCATTGGGGTCTATCCCGCATTCGCTGAAAGAATCCATCCAGCGTTGAAAATCAAAATGCTCGTCCCAGCCGTCAAACCTGGCCCCTTTTTTGAAGGCGGACAGGATCACGCTGCTTAACCGCCTGTCTCCTCGGGAAAGAACCCCTTCCATAAAACTCATAAAACGGTTGTGAAAAGAAAGTTTTATCCGCCTGTTCCTTAAATGTCCGCGCAAATAGTCCTGCTTGGCCTTCATCTGCTCAAGCCCGAGCATGGCAAACCACTGAAAGCAGGTATGCGGCTTGGGTATCAGGGTATTGATGCTTACGTTCACCTGGGCAGGCCGGCCGCTTACTTTCCGGGAAAGCTCCGAAACCCTGGCGCTGAAATCCAGTATCCTGTCCAAGTCCGGCTCCTGCTCCCCGGGAAGCCCGACCATAAAATAAAGCTTTACGTGCTGATAGCCGGCCCGGAAAGATCCCTCCAAAGTCTTAAAAAAATCGTCTTCGTTAAAATCCTTACCCAGGGCCTCGCGCAATTTAGGGCTGGCTGATTCCGGGGCAAAGGTCAAGCCGCTCTTTTTAATGCTGGCGAGCAATTCCGCCACCTGGCCTAAAGACGTCTTGGGTTTCATCGAAGGCAAAGAAAGGCTCACCCCTTTTTCCTTGAAGAAGCTGACCATTTCCGGCAATATCTCGCCCAGGCCGGGATGATCGCTTACCGACAAGCCGGTCAAAGATATCTCTTCATAGCCGGAAGAGCTATAAAGGCATTTGCTCTGTTCCAGGATAGTCTGGGGTTTGCGCAGGCGCAAAGGGAAATACTGGCTCCTGGCCTGGCAAAAACGGCAGCGGTTCGGGCAGCCGCGCATTACCTCCATAGTGATCCGGTCATGGGTCACCTGGATATACGGCACCATCCATTTATCCGGAAAATGCGCTTTATCCAGGTCAGCCACAAATCTTTTCTGCACTTTCTGCGGTACTCCCAGAATAGGCACATATACCCCGGAAACAGCGGCGAAAATCTTCAACAGGTCCAAACGGCCGAGCCTTCCGGACTTAAACTCATCCTTGCGCCGGCGGTAAAGATCAATGATCTCTAAAACGACATCTTCCCCTTCGCCGAAAACAAAAAGGTCGAAGAATTCATGCATCGGCTCGGGATTCATCACGCAAGGCCCGCCGCCGATGACCAGAGGGTCATCCTTGCCCCTATCCTTACTCTTCAAGGATATTCCAGCCAGGTCCAGTATATTCAAAACATTCGTGTACCCCAACTCATAGCCCAGAGAAAAACCAAGCAGATCGAACTCATTCAGCGGCTTGCCGGATTCCAGAGAAGGCAATTTAAGGCGGTTATCCCGGAGGATCTTCTCCATATCGCCTGCAGGCGCGAAGACCCGCTCGCAAACAACATCATCGATCTTATTCAACAAAGAATAAAGTATACGCAGCCCCAAGTTACTCATCCCCAGCTCATACATATCCGGGAACGACAAAGCGAACTTCACCGCCGCCTTATCTATATCCTTCTTCGACACATTCCATTCCTGCCCGATATACCTGGCAGGCTTCTGCAACCCTAATAGAAATTCTTCCATTTTTCCTTTTTATTATCGCCGATGTACTCTGGCGGCTTTCGCGATTACAGTAAAAATTCACCAGGTATCATACTCAGCTCTGACTCTTAGGCTTAAGAGGCATAGATTGCCATCTTATTACAAGCTCTTTTAGTTTTTCTTTGTGATAATTATTTAGCCAATAATACTTTTGTAGTATTTTTAGGGTTTTTAAAGAACTTGTTTTTTTCTCAAAATATTCTATCGAATTTATTATGAACGTACCAATTTTATTTGTTAAACGCTTGCCTTCTTTCTTGCTCATAGAAAACAAAGGAAAATAAATATTAAAAAACCATAAACCATCCTTATCTTGATTAATAATTATCTGATTGTGATCTAACCTTATAATATCCATTGCTAACTTGTTTTCAATTAAAATCCTCGGGGAAGAAGCTACCCTCTCCTCCAACTCCACTGCGGTTATATATGCATTGCTATATATGAACAGTCCTGATTTATTTATATAAGGCCTTTGAAAGTACGATCCCGTTGCTATTCCGCCTCTTACCAATAACTTAAAACTTAACATGAACTTCAACAAAAATCTTGAAACTAAAATAAAGAATTGCTTTTTTACAACTCTAATTCTATTATCCTTGGGAAGCCCAAAGTAATTGCCGTTGTTAAACTGTTTGAGATCAAATGTAATAATTATAGAGTCGCTTAACATTATAAAACTGATTGCCTTTTTAAGCTTATTTAAATCTCCCGGCGGTTTTTCTTTTGCTGCTAACAAACTTTGTTTTAGAATATTAGAAATTTTTTTATAGCATTCTTGGGGAGACATCACTCTGTTTTTTATAAAATCCGAGTAACCAAGAATATCCAAATAACAGACTATGCATTCATTTGAATCGACCTTTTTCATTTTTCTCTCACCCTTATGAACAACTAACCTTGGCTTATTAGCAACCGCAGGTGACGAGGCTTGTTTCAAGTATATTCTCTAAATGTCCTCTGGCGGTATTTTGAGCGAATGGAGATTTTAGCCAAAGGAGCTTGAGTATTTTCGGAAATCCCGGTGGAGCGATAGCGACAACACCGGGACAGCGAAGCTGTTAAGGAGCATTTGTCAGAACAAATGCGACGAGTTCTGCAGCTGCCGAAAATGCGAAAGACCTTTGGCGTCCGCCTACGGCGGAAAATCGACCCTGAGCGAAAAAACCGCCAGAGGCATTGGCAAAGAATCTCACAGTGCGCGAAGCAAAGCCACAAAACAAACAGGGCAAGACGCCGCGATCAAAATACTGCTCTTGTCTTGTTTATATTCGCCAGCATACCAAGGGCGGCAAACGTCACGATGACCGACGACCCGCCGTAGCTCATCAGCGGAAGCGGTATGCCCACAACCGGCGCAAGCCCCAGGTTCATAGCGATATTGACCGCTATCTGCATCCCCAGCATAAGCGCGATACCCAAAGACAATAGCCGGCCGAAATGATCGCTGGTCTTCTCCGCGATGACAATAGCCTGCCGGATCAAAAGGTAATACAGGAATATCAGGACCATCCCTCCCAAAAATCCCCATTCCTCGGTGAATGTCGAAAAGACAAAATCCGTATGCGCCTCCGGCAGGAAGCGCAACTGGCTCTGCGTCCCGGAAAGCCAACCTTTCCCAAAAAATCCCCCTGAGCCTATGGCGATCTTCGCCTGAATAATGGTATATCCGGCTCCCAGAGGGTCAATGTTGGGATTCAAGAAAACCATCACCCTTTCCTTCTGATAGTCCCTCATATGGTTCCAGACAACCGGCGCGGCAAAGGCCAGTATTGCCAGAAGCATGAACGCGTACTTCACCCGGATCTTGCTCAAGAAAAGCATTCCCAAGAATATCAGGAAAACCATTGCCCCGCTGCCCAGATCCGGCTGCTCGATTATAAAACACACCGGTATGGCCACAAAAATGAACGGCAATATCAACGCCCGGAATAAACCGAAGCTCCCTGCTTTCAGGGCGATATCATCCACTGATTTCGCGCTAAAATACCTGGACAGGAAGATCACCATAACCAGTTTTGCTGCCTCTGACGGCTGAAAGTTGAACCAGGCGAACCTCAACCAACGCTGCGCTCCCAACCGGACGATGCCCAACACGAAAACCAGCACCAACAGCACAACCATAATCCAGTATAAAACATTTGTCACGTCCCAGACCCTGCGGTAATTCAGGTTCGAGAACAACTGAAAAATAACAATGCCTATGACTATCCAGAGGATCTGCCTCTGGTAGGTATTCTGCCAGAGATCGCCTTCCTTGCGGTATGTGCTGCTGTATATCGAAAGCACTCCCAGTATGCAGATCAACAGCGCGATGATAAATATTTTAAGGCCGACATTCCTCACTTATCCCGCTCCTTCTGCCAGTCCTTCAAAGGCCATTGACCTTATTATATCCGCGCACAGGCCGACGGATGCGGTGCCCGCTCCCGCGCGCTCCAGGAATACGCAAATAACATACTTCGGTTGTTTAGAAGGCCAGAATCCGATAAACCATCCATGCGCGGCTCCGCCCGGAGCCTGGGCTGTGCCGGTCTTGCCGGAAACCTCCACCGGAAGGCGCGCCAATGCCCCGGCGGTGCCTGAAGGATCGCTGACCGCTTCCCTTAACCCCTGCCTGATAATGCTGACCGTATTCGCCTTGAGGTGCGCTGAGGAGATCTTCCGGTGAGAAGAACTCACATCCTGCCCGTCTATAGCCTTGATAAGATAAGGCGTGACCAGTTTGCCTTTATTGGCAAAGACCGCGACCATCCGGCACATATTCAACGGAGTGACTAAAAGCTCGCCCTGGCCTATTGAAAGATTCGCGGTATCGCCGTTATACCAGTTCTGAAAACGATAGATCTTCTTCCAGAACGGGTCCGGTATAAAGCCGCCGTACTCATAAGGAAGCTCAATGCCCGTAGGCCCGGACAGCCCCAGCCGGACCGCGTAATCATGGATCTGCTGCGGCCCGACAAGTAACCCCGTCCGGTAAAAAAAGATGTTGCAGGAATGCGCCAGCGCCTGGACCACGTTCTGCTGGCCGTGGACATGCATGCAATTGAACTGCCGTTGCCCTATTTCAATATCACCCGAGCATTTAAAAGAGGTGTTCCGGTTTATCTTAAGAGTATCCAGACCAGCGGCAGCTACCGCCGGCTTAAAGGTTGAGCCAGCCGGATACAATCCGCTGATCGCCCGGTTCACAAACGGCGAGCCGGGATCGCTGACCAGGTCTTCGATAAGGCGTTTGGATTTACGGATGAATACGTTCGGATCAAAGTCAGGGTAACTGGCCAGCGCGAAGATCTGGCCGCTGTCAGGGTCCATTATGACCACGCAGCCCTTCCTGCCGCTGAGTTTATCCTCTACTATCTTCTGTATCCTGATATCCAGGGTCAACTGCAGGTCTTTCCCGCTCTGCCCCGGCCTGTATCCTAACACGCGCATAAACCGGCCGCGATGGTCGACCTCTACCGACAAACCGCCGTCCTCCTGGCGCAGGTAATAATCGTATTTTTCCTCAACCCCTCCAAACCCGACCATATCCCGGGTCTTATATCCGTAATCAGCCAGCTTGGTCAAACGCCAGCGGTCGATCTCGTTGATATACCCGATGGCGTGCGCGGCAAGCCTGCCGTAAGGATACGCCCTTAAAGTGCTGGGCTGGATCATCACGCCGTCAAGGTCGAATTTCATCTCCTCCACCGCCACAGCCTTCTTAATGTCGATATTGCTTAACAGGGTTACCGGAGCGGTCGGCCCGATATAACCGGAGCGGAAACGCTTTTTCAGATCGGTAAAGCTGACATCGATGATCTTAGAAAGCGCCAGAAGCGTCGCCGCGGGCTCTTGGACATCCTGAGGCAGGATTACCAGGTCATAAGATATCTTGTTGCCGACCAGAATATTCCCCCTGCGGTCCAGTATATTGCCCCGGCTGCCTGACTGAGGTATAAGCCTGATACAATTCTTATCGCTGAGGTCCCGGTATTTACGCCCCTGAACCACCTGCGTGTTCAACAGGCTCAGCGCCAGGAAAAGAAAAACGACTATAGCCAGGGAATTAAATACTTTGATCCTCATAATCTGCGGATTATCTTTTTTATCGGGCGCAAGAGCACGAACATAACAATCGAGGTGTATAACGCGCCCAGGATGGAAACGCGGAAAAATACCGGATATGACACGAGATCGTTCATATACACCGATAACAACCTGACCAATCCGTCATAAACTATCGAGGATAGAAAAACGACCACGCTGCAGGATGTATTATTCTCGATGGTCAGGCGTTTGTTGAGCTGGATGATCAGGAAAGCCACCACCGGAAAGAACAGCGAGCTCATCCCGAAGCTGCCGGCGGTAAAGACATCCTTGAGGATGCCGGCAAAAAGGCTGAAAAACAAAGCCCAGCCGAATTCAAAATATATCCCGGCGACGACCACGCTGATCAACAACAGGTCGGGCTTGACCCCGAATAAGCGCAAAGGCTCCGAGATACCGACCTGGATGAACGCCAGCCCCAGGATCAACAGCGAAAATCTCAAATTCCTCATGGAATGATCACCAGCACTTCTTCCAGAGCAGACAGATTCACCGCCGGTTTGATCACCGCGAAACTGGCCAGGCCGGAATATTCCCGGCTGATATCGGTGACCGTGCCGATCAATATGCCTTTCGGGTATATATCCGTGAGCCCCGAAGTAAGCACCGGATCGCCAACCTTGACGTCGCAATCCTTAGGCAGGTATTTCATCAAAAGAGAGCCCCCCAGCGATCCGCAAACCAGCCCTTCCTGCCGGCTGCGCTGATCTATCGCTGAAACGCTCAAGGACGAATCAGTAAGAAGCATTACCTTGCAGTAATTGGAATCGACCTCCACCACCCTGCCGGCCAGGCCCAGGAAATTTATGCAGACAAACCCTTTGCGGATCCCGGAATCAAGCCCTTTATTAATGATAATGGAAGAGGACCAGTTAGACGGGTCCCTGCCGATCACCCGGGCGGCGATCACTTTATAATCCAGGCTGCGCTTTATCGACAGCAGTTCTTCCAGCCTCTTATTCTCCTGGTAAACCTCGGCGGAATCATATACCTTCTTGCGCAAAAAATCCAACTCAGCACTGAGCCTCTGCGCCTGGACCATATTCCGGTGGTAAAAAACCATCCCGGACAATTCGCGGCCCACGGCGCTAAAGACACTTACCGGATACGCGAGGACATTCAATAAAGGCCGTCTGACTGAAGGGATAATGCTGGAAAGCAAAACAAGGAAAGAAATACCTGTTACCGCGAGGATTATGCTTTTATTTTTGGCTTTAAACACATCTTTTTAGAAATGCAGTTCGGATTTAACCGGAACAGTCACACGTTTAAGGTAATGCATCTCATCCAGGACCTTGCCCGTGCCGCAGACCACTGCGGTAAGCGGGTCATCTGCCACATGCACCGGCAACCCGGTCTCCTCGGATATCAATTTATCTATGCCTTTCAGGAGCGAACCGCCTCCGGCCATGACAATGCCGTGCTCGATCAAGTCGGCGGATAATTCCGGCGGCGTCCTTTCCAAAGACATCTTGGTCGCTTCAAGTATCGCGCGCAAAGGCTCCTGCAAAGCGCCCCTGATCTCTTCTGATGTGATAGTCACCGCTTTAGGCAATCCGGTGACCAGATCGCGCCCCTTGACCTCCATAGGCAGCTCTTCTTCCAAAGGATAGGCTGAACCTATCTTCATCTTTATCTGTTCAGCGGTACGTTCGCCGATCATCAGGTTATAGGTTTTTTTCAGGTATTCGATTATGGCCTGATCCATCTCGTCGCCGCCAATGCGTATGGACTTGGAAAAAACTATGCCGGCAAGCGAAATGACCGCGATCTCCGTGGTCCCGCCTCCGATATCGATTATCATATTGCCTATCGGCTCCTGTATGGGCAGGCCCACGCCGATCGCCGCCGCCATCGGCTCTTCGATCAAAAAGACCTCGCGCGAACCGGCGCGCTCGGCCGATTCCTTGACCGCGCGCTTCTCCACCTCGGTTATGCCCGAAGGTATAGCTATAAGTATTCTCGGCCTTACCCGGAAACGGCGATGATGCACCTTCTCAATGAACATCCTCAACATAGTCTCGGTTATTTCAAAATCGGCGATCACGCCGTCTTTCATCGGCCTGATTGCCACGATATTGCCCGGGGTTCGGCCAAGCATGCGCTTGGCTTCCTCGCCGACAGCCAGGACATGCGAAGTGCCCCTGACCACCGCGACTACCGACGGCTCGCACAGGACAACGCCTTCTCCTTTAACATAAATAAGGGTAGAGGCGGTGCCCAGGTCAATGCCGATGTCATTAGGCAAAAGGCCCAGGATATAATTAAAAATGTTCCCTATTAACTTTTTGAGTTTGCCCATCATATTAGGCTCCTTGAATAAGCGCTATTAAGATTGGTCGGATATGTAAAGTCAATTCTATCAGAGATTAAAATATATGTCAAACAAAATGTTATGCCTTTTAACCGGTAACCAAAGATCTGAGGGCAGCCGTAAAGCCGGGGAAAGATTTATTTACGCAGTTCATATCGTCTATTTCGGTCAGGCCGCTGGCGGCCAGGCCTGCTACCGCCGCGCTCATAGCGGTGCGGTGATCGGAAAAGCTCTTCAGGCGGGCGCCGGTCAGGCAACCTTTTCCTATTATGACTATATCCTCCCTGCGCCCCTTCTTTACCAAACGCGATACCGCTCCCATTGCCTTAAGGCCAACCAGCATGGAATTTATCCGGTCGGTCTCTTTAACCCGCAATTCTTCCACTCCGGTAAATACGGTCTTGCCGCGGGCAAATGCCGCTGCCACCATTAAGACCGGCAATTCGTCAATTAAAGACGGGATCTCTTCCTTTTTTACTACTGCGCCTTTTAAAACGCGGCTTTTCACTGTTATATTCCCCATAGGCTCGGTTGAATAACGGCATTTGACCGGGGAAATCTTGATATCCGCGCCCATCCTTTTCAGGGCCTTGATCATCCCCATCCGCGACGGATTCAGGCTGACTTTCTCAAACATAGCCCGGGAACCCGGAAGTATTGAGGCCAGGACAATGAAAAAGGCGGCTGAGGATATATCCCCGGGGATGAACACCTCTCCCGGAGAAACCAGCGGTTTCGCGCCTTTTAACGATATATTCCTGCCTTTGACCTTTATCCCCGCCTTGAAGAATTCAAGCATTTTTTCCGTATGATCGCGCGTCTTTACCGGCTCGATCAGGCGGGTAACGCCGTTAACATATAACCCGGCCATAAGAAGCGCGGATTTTACCTGGGCCGAGGCAACAGGTATCCTGTAAGTTATCGGCTTCAGGCTCGCGACTTTTACGCTGACCGGGGGGTATTCATCCTTCGCCCCACGACAGGCGCAGCCGGCTAAGCGGGCGGACATTCGGCGCAACGGCGCGATCACCCGCAACATCGGCCTGCGGGAAAGCGATCTGCCGGCGCAAAGCTTAGAAGGGAAATCCTGCCCGGATAAAACCCCGAGCAGCAGGCGGTAAGTAGTCCCGGACTCTTCAATAAAAATAGGACTTTCCGGTTTTTTCAAACCAAAAAGTCCTTTGCCGTATATTGATACGCAGTTCCGCTTCGAATCGCGGACGCTCTTTATCCCCAGCCTGCGGAAAACTTCAAGAGTCGCCAGGCAGTCTTTATTCGCCGGAAAATTGCGGACCACGGTCCTGCCCCGGCATAAGGCGCCGAGTATTATTGCCCGGTGGGCTATGGATTTATCCCCGGGCAATGTAAGTTTTCCTTTTACCGCCCGGATCCCGGATAAACCTCTTATTCTAAAAGGCCGCATTTAGCTTTTTAGTTCAACCCGGTCGCCTTCAGCGATCTTTACTTTTACCGCGTCAGAACCAAAACCGGCAGCTGACATCGCCTCATGAACCTTCTCGACCTTTAACTCGCCGATGTTCTTATTATTATGGAATACCGTAAAAACGCTTCCGGCGGCAAGCTTATCCTTGGCCCCCAGGTTTATGACCGCGAAGTTGTAATCTTTATTAACCACCAGGACCCGCCCTTCCAACTTGACTGCGGCGGACTTCTTTGAAGCCTTCGCTTCCGGATTGACTATGATAGTCCCTAAGGCCACATCCCCGAATTTCGCCTCGTAATTCTTTACTTTCTTCTCCAAGTCTATTTTCTGCGATTCCAGGTTCTTTAGCTGATTATCCATCTCAACCACCCTGGCTTCCATTTCCTTCAGCGCGCTTTCTGAGTCAGACAGCTTCTTTTGCAGTTCGCCTTTCACGCCGAATTCTTTTTCCAGGTCTGCCTTTATCTGATTCAATTGGGCCAGAGCAGCTTCTTTCTCGGATTTTTCTTTATCCAGGCTGCCTCGTATCGTCCCTAATCTCATTTCCGCATCTCTGACGCTTGACTGCAGGCTGCTGATCTTGACTCTCGATTCATCCAGATCCAACAGCGTGGAGTTATGTTTAGCGGTCAATTCCTGAAGCTGCTGGTCAAGCTCGAAATTCTTCTTTTTAGCCTGGGTTAAAGAATAAAATGTCCCGCCTGCCAGGGCCAGCGAGATGACGATTAAACCAATAAGTATAAAAACCGCGTTATTTTTCTTCTCTTCCATTCCTCAGCCTCCTTGAGTACGAACTCAACACCAACCTTTCCAATTAGGTTGGGTGTCAATTCCCAGAACTCAACACCAACCTTTCCAATTAGGTTGGGTGTCAATTCCCAGAACTCAACACCAACCTTACTGACGCAGAAGCGACATACCCGCCATTCCATTATGGCGGAGTGCTATTAGGTTGGGCGGATATTATTTGCCTTAACACCCAATCTTATAAGGCTTACCGACCCTTGAAAACCTAATATAACACTCCGGTTTAAAAAATCAAGCCTTTTTTTTAATAACCTCTTTCTTTTCAATTAATTCGGTGAATTCCACGGGGATAGCGCAGGAGAATTCCAGGGATTTTCCGCTGACCGGATGGACAAACCCTAAAACCCTGGCGTGCAAGGCCAAACGCGGGAATTCATTGTTGCGGCCGTACTTACGGTCGCCCAATATAGGATGCCCGACATAAGAAAGATGCACCCTTAACTGGTGCGTCCTGCCGGTAAAAGGCTCAAGTTCAAGGAAGCTGTATTCCTTTGTCCGTTTCAAGGCGCGGTAACGGGTCCGGGCATAACGGCTGTTCTTTCCGTAATTGACCGCCATCGCCTCTCTGCGCTGCGGATCCCGGGCTATCGGCAGTTCAATTACGTTCTCTTCAAATTCCATCTTCCCTTTTACCAGGGCTACGTACCGGCGCTTAATGCTGTGCTCGGCAAATTGCTTGGCCAGGCCCAGATGGCTGACATTATTCTTGGCGATGACCAAAAGCCCGGAAGTCTCTTTATCCAAACGATGCACTATGCCCGCCCTTTCCGGGTTTATATCCGAAAGGGATTTAAAACGATGCATCAGGGCGTTGACCAGGGTGTGTTCGCGGTTGCCCGGGGCAGGATGCACCACTAACCCGCCGGGTTTATTTATGACCGCCAGGTCATTGTCCTCATAGACAACTTCAAGCGGGATATCTTCCGCGCAAACGCTGGAAGGCTTTTTTTCTTCTATCGCGACCAGGTAAACATCCCCGGCCTTTACTTTCTGATGCGCTTTCTTGGCCGGTTCTCCGGATAAAATAACGCAGCCCGAATCTATAAGGCTCTTCACGGCTGTCCGGGATAACCCCAGCTTCTCCCCAAGAAAAAAATCCAATAGGAAGATATCCAGCCTTTTGCCCGCGTCTTCAGGTTGAACGGTCAAATTATATTCTTGCATAATCTTACTTGGTTTTAGGCCCTTTCAACAATGTCCAGCCCAATAATACCGCGCCCACAGTGATCGCGCTGTCCGCGACATTAAAGACCGGCCAGATCCGGAAATCCAGGAAATCGATAACATAACTGTAAAAGATCCGGTCGATGAGGTTTCCCAGCGCGCCGGCAAGGACCAACCCCAGCGATATCCTGTATAAGGAAAACTTTTTCCCTCCCGGGCTATGCCTGAGATTCACATAGATCAGCCAGATAGCGAAAAAGGTGGTGCATATCAAAAGCGGAACCTGGTTGCGCAGCAGGCCGAACGCCGCCCCCCGGTTATGCACCAGGGTGATATGGAAAATGTTCTTGATTACAGGGATAGACTGATTTAAATAAAGGCTGCGACAGGCTATTAGTTTGGATAGCTGGTCTAAGACCAGTATTAAAGATATGATTATTATCATCAAAAAAGAGCCGGTTATTTTTTTTCTCTTTTTTGCTGGCACTTTACGCAAAGACGGGCATAAGGCAGGGCCTTAAGCCTGGTTTTGGTGATCCAATCCTTACAATCTTCGCAAACGCCATAAGTGCCTTCTTCGATGCGCTTTAACGCGTCTTCCAATTCGTATATAAGCTCGCGCTCGCTGGAAGCGATGCCCAGGGAGAACTCGCGATCATATGTATCCGTGGCCACATCGGCCATATGATAGGTATAACCCGATATATCGCCGGAGGCGTCTTTCTGCGACTGCTTAAGCGTATCCGCGGAAATATGGTTGATGTTATCCAGAACCTCGCCTTTTCTTTTAGCAATCAGCTTCTTGTAATCGCCGAGCTCTTTCTTAGTGAGTTTCTTTTTCAATGTCTTTTCCTCCGGTGGTCTCTTGGGTTTGCGAGCTCAACACAACCGCCAGGCATTTATCGCATATCCGGTTGTGCGTGGGATCCCGTCCTACGGACTGTGAATAATTCCAACAGCGTTCGCATTTGGTTCCGTCGGCCTTAAGCGCCTGAAAAGCGATGTCGGGATAATTAG